>NZ_JBKEUV010000007.1:0-126685 GCF_056356755.1 Bifidobacterium sp. LH_449 | reverse complement strand
ACCTGGGTGGACGGACCTCTGGTATGCCGGTCGTCACGCCAGTGGCGCGGCCGGTTGGCTACGTCCGGGAGGGATAACCGCTGAAAGCATCTAAGCGGGAAGCCTGCTCCAAGATAAGCATTCCATGGCCTCTTCGGAGGCTTGTAGTCCCCATGGAGAACACGTGGTCGATAGGCCGGAGGTGGAAGCCCTGTGAGGGGTGGAGCCGACCGGTACTAACGGACGAACGACGACATCACTCTTGTCCTAATGCCCATGTTTTGGGTGCCTGTGTCGGCATGGCCGGTTCCATGGTCGACGGGAGCGCTGCGTGTCATTGAACGGTCTTTTCGATTGGTTCTCGCGTCCTCTGTCCGGTTCCCGGACCGTCACGGTCCATGCCGCACCCCTTTTGTGGGGTGTGTTCGTGTGGTTTTGCGGTGGCCTTGGCCCAGGGGAGACGCCCGGTCCCATTCCGAACCCGGAAGCTAAGCCCTGGCGCGGCGATGGTACTGCACTCGAGAGGGTGTGGGAGAGTAGCGCGCCGCCGCATTGTTCTTTTGGGAGGGTCCCGTCCGTTTGGACGGGGTCCTCTTTTTTTGTTTCCGGGGGTTTTGACGGTCTCCGGGGGCTCTGACGGTTTCGGCCGCCCTCATCGGCGCGTCGCGGTCGAATGTGTCAGGGGAGGGGCCGGCTCCTTGACGTACGGCCGGTCCCTCTGACGGTTTCGACCGCCGGCGCCGGCGTGTCGCGGTCAAACGTGTCAGGGGACTCGTCGGCGTGCCGGTACGCGGACGCCTCCTCTGACGGTTCCGGCCGCAACACGCCGGAGTCAGCGGCCAAAAACGTCAAGGGGACGGGCCTGCGTTCGGTACGCGGACGCCTCCTCTGACGGTTCCGACCGCAACACGCCGTTAGATGCGGTCAAAAGTGTCAGGGAAGGGATGCCGGCCGGGAAAACCGGCGCGAGGCTGACGCTCGGCCTGTCGCCTTGATGGCTTCGACGGCTCAGACCGATGTCCGCTCTAGTCGCGTATTCATCAACAAAGGCCTCGTGGCATGCCACGAGGCCTTTGTTGTATCTCCTTGGTTCCGATGTCGTTATCGTCTCAGGTGTTTTTGAAGCTTGAATGTCATCCCTTCGGCTGCCGTACCCGTGTCTCCAGGGAATAACGGTCTATGAGCGAAGGAATGACCCCTTCCCGTGAAGTCGAGAATCCTGCTGCGTATGTGGCGACGTCGACGGCGTCCTCCAGACTGTACCCATAGGAAAGGTATGCGGCAAACGCGCTGATGAAGGCGTCTCCGGCACCGGTGCTATCCACCGATTCAAAAGGCGCTGCGTCCTTGTACATGTGCATGTCGGGGGTACGCACGTAGCAGCCGTCTTGCCCTAGCGTCACGATGACGCAGCCGACGCCCTGCGCCAGCAGGTGCTCTGCCTTGGTTTCCATATCATCCTCGCCCGGCACGATTGCATGCAGCTCGGAAAGATTCGGGATGAGAATATCCGTATAGTCGAGCAGATGCTGCGGAATATAATCGCATGCCGCCGGCTTCAGAATAGTCGTTGCATGGTGCCTATGGGCCAGACGGCACGCTTCGATGGCTGCATCGAATGGTATTTCCGACTGCACCAGGCAATAGTCCACATGCTCGAACAGACCTTCCCTCGCGCGAATGTCTTCAGGTGACAGCGTCGCGTTGGCCCCCGACAGGATGGAGATGATCGATTCGCCTTCGGGATCCACGAAAATGAAGGCTTTGCCGGTGTGCTGGTGGGAACGTCGTTTTAATCCGCTGGTGTCGACTCCCCAGCGTGTCATTTCGCGGAAGATGTGGTCGGCGTCGGAATCGGCGCCCACGTTGCCGATGAGGGAAACGCGATGCCCCAATTTGGCGACTCCGACGGCTTGGTTAATGCCCTTGCCGCCGGGGGTGGAGGAGGATGTACGTGTGGTGACGGCGGAACCGGCCTGCGGAAGTCTTGATACGGGGATATACGTGTCGATGTTCACGCTGCCGACCACTACGATTTTTTTGTTTTTTGCTTGGGGCGGCTCGCCTATGGTCGTCGTGTTGTCAAGATGGAACTGTTGCACGAATGACGCGGTGTCATCATTTCGCTTTTCCACGGTGGACAGCAGTTTTCCGCAGAGGTAGGCGCCGAAATCGGCGTTGCGTATGGTGTAGGTCGAAATCTCCGTACTGCCTGGATATGCGAGGGCTTCGTTGGTGTCGTTCTTGATGGACACCAACGAAACATCATCAGGCAGGCGATAGTGCAGGGATGCCATGAGTTGGCTGAATTCCAACGCCATGCGGTAGTGCGATGAGACGAAGCCGGTGAGCGAATGGTTGCCGATGCGTTCGGTCAGGCCTTGGCCCAATGTGTAGTGGATTAGGCTGTCGTCGTACTTCATGTTGTGATCGAACAGGCAGGAGCGGAAACCGTCGATGAAATCCGCGGTGCGCCGTCCACGGGTCATCAGGCAGGCGATGTTCGTATGGCCGTGTTCGATGAGTTCGTTGGTCAACCGGTAGGCGGCGTCTTTGTAGGGCAGCAGTAGTGATGCATCCCCGCCGTATGGGCCGATGGTGATGAAGGGAATGCCGCTTGATTCAAAATGGGAGGATAGCTGCAGGCTTTCCGCGCTGGCCGGCTCCCAGATGATGCCGTCGACGTTATGCGTATTGCAGAGGGCGGCGATGTTTTTCATCTCCTGCTCGGTGTCGGAATAGCTATTGAAGACGAGCGTGCCATACCCGGCGGTCTGCGCGGTCTGGATGATTCCGTCCAAGGTGCTGTCGAATGAAATCGTGGAACGCAGAAGCACCCCTATGGTGAGTGTCCGAGCTTGGGACCGCTGGGAAATGGTGGCGTACGGCGTGTAGTGGTATTCCTTGACGATCTGCAGTACTTTGTCGCGCGTATCTTGGCTGATGCTTTGGTCCTTGCCGTTTACGATCTTCGATACGGTCGACGGCGAGACACCGGCGATCCGCGCGATGTCCTTGATGTTCATGGCCTTCCCCCTCTCCGGCACCCTTTATGTAAAACATTTTATCTTTGGCGGTGTCGTATTTGACATCCATGCGATTTAGTTGTTATCCTACCTTAGAGAAAACATTTTAGGAAATAGTTTTCCTAAGACTTGACAATGGTGCGAGCTCGCACGATGACCGTGCGAAGCAGAGAAGCTGAACAGAAGGAGACGGTGTTCGCCATGACCGGGAAACGTTCGTTCTTGGGAAACATTGCAGCCCAGTTCTCAACCAAGTCATTGGTACTTATCCCTATCGCCGTCGGCATCAACCTCATCGGCGGCACCCTGTGCTCCGCGCTCAAGCTGCCGTTGTTCCTCGACATGATCGGCACCATCGTCATCGCCTGTCTGTCGGGTCCGTGGGTGGCGGCGCTTACCGGTCTGCTGACCAATGTGTTCCTTGCCATCGTGGCGAACCCTGTTTATCTGCCGTACGCCGTGGTCAGTGTGCTCTGCGGTCTCGTCGTCGGCTATATGGTCAAGGCCGGGCTGTTCCGCAAGGCGTGGGGTGTTGTGCTCATCTGGCTGGCGGTGACATTGGTGAACGCGGTGTCGGCGTCCGTCATCACTGTGTTCGTATATGGTGGCGCAACCGGCGTCAACGGTACATCTGTCCTGACCGCTGCGTTGCTTGTCGCGATGAAGGATATCGTCGCATCCGTGTTTTCGTCCTCGATGCTGGAAAACCTGTTGGATAAAGGCATCGCCGTGTTCATCGCATATGTCATCGTCAAAAAGATTCCGCATCGCTTCCTGAGCCAGTATGCGGCCGATGCCTTTGGTGATGATGCCGGCGTCGAAGAGGACGACGATGAGGACGTGGAGGACGAGGACCGTTGACGAGACGCCATCGGAGGACGATCACGGGAAAGGAGGCGCACGGCGATGGACGGACATATTGAAATCATGAATGGCGCCAGCGTCATCCATCGTTTGAATCCGCTGACAAAGATCGCCGGAGTGCTGTGCCTTGGGTGCACGACGCTCGTCTGGCCCGATTACACGCTTGGCGTGGCGCTCGTCGTTGTGCTGTTCGCAGTGGCGTTCGTCGCCGGGATCCAACGTTCCTTCGCAAAGCTCATGTTCGGTTTCGGTGTGCCCGTCACCGTCATGCTGCTGTTCATCCAAGGTCTGTACAGTCCCAAGAACCGCACCGTGCTCATCGATTTCGGCTTCGCTCAGCTGGGATTGGAGGGCACGTTGTATGCGGCGAAGATCGTGACGACGCTGCTGGTGTTCCTGGGCAGCTTCACCATCATGAACAAGACCACGTATACGGGCGCTTTGGTGGCTGCGTTGACCGATGTGGGATGCCCCGCGAAAATGGGGTATCTGATACTTGCCAGTCTCAATGTGGTGCCGCAGATGCAGCGCCGTATGGCGGTCATACAGGAGGCGCAGAGCGCTCGCGGCCTGTCCATGGGAGGAGGCGTCGTCTCACGCGTCAAGGCATACATCCCACTGATGGGGCCGGTGGTGATGTCGTCGCTGACCGACGCGCAGGAACGTGGCATGACGTTGGAGACACGAGGGTTCGGCATGCGCGGCGTTCGCCAGACCAGTTATGTGAAGGTCGTCTGGCATGCCTGCGACACAGTGCTGACCTGGATGTTCGTGATGTTCTTCGTCGCCGGTGCCGTGGTGGCCGTGCTGGTGGCCCTGCATGTGTTGCCCTGGTGGGGAGGTGTGATGTGAGCACGGTCGTGGAAGTGGATGATTTCTCATTCCGATATCGGGACACCAAGCGTCGCGCGGTCAAGAATGTGAGCTTCCGTGTGGACGAAGGCAGCTTCTTCTGCATCGTCGGTGCCAACGGGGCGGGTAAATCGACATTATGCAATGCTTTGGTCGGACTTATCCCGCATTACTTTGTGGGCACGATGGGCGGTGGTATACGCATCGAAGGCGTTGATACGGCACAGGCCGGCATCGCGCAATTGTCCCAGCGTATAGGTCTGGTGTTCCAGAATCCGTTCAACCAGCTGTCGTACACGGCCGGCACCGTGGCCGAGGAGTTGGCGTACGGGCTGGGCAACCGTGGGGTGCCTCGCGAGCGGATGATTGAGCGTGTGGCCGCCGTGGCCAAGTTGATGCGCATCGACCATATCCTGGACAAGAACCCGCTGGAGCTTTCCGGTGGGCAGGTGCAACGCGTGGCGTTCGGATCCACGTTCATCATGGAGCCCAGGATTCTCGTGCTGGACGAGTGCACCACGCAACTTGACCCGTTGGGCGGCGAGGAGATATTTGACATTGTCAAACGTCTCAACGACGACGGCGTCACTGTGATCATGGTCGATCATGACATGGAGCGTGTGGCCCGCTGCGCGGATCAGGTCATGGTGATGGACCATGGCGCGATTGCGGCTCTGGGCACGCCGGATGAGGTGTTCCTCGATCCGGAGCTATGCGAGCATGGCGTCGAACCCCCGGACTATGTCGCGTTGACCCGTGCCATGGAGGAGGACGGACTGCCCGGAGTCCATCTGTCCATTCGCGAGGAGGACACTGTCCGGATGGTCAAGGAGGTGCTCCGATGAGCATCGAGATCTCAGCATTGGAACATGTGTATAAGGACGGTTCGAAGGCGCTTGACGGTATTACCCTGACGCTTGACGGTGTGGAACCGGTGGCGATCGTCGGGCAGAACGGTGCGGGCAAGACCACGTTGGTGAAGCATTTCAACGGCATCCTGCGTCCTACGTCGGGGCGGGTCCTCATCGACGGCGAGGATGTCAATTCGCGCACCACCGCGCAGTGGAGCGGCACCGTCGGTTATGTGTTCCAGAATCCCGATGATCAGCTGTTTCTGGAAAGCGTGCGTAAGGAATTCGCATTCGGGCCGCAGCAGATCGGCGTGTCCGACGCCGAGATCGACGCGCGTATGGAACGCATCGCTGCGATGGTGGGATTGTCCAGAAAACTGGACAGCCATCCGTTCGACCTGACCCCCACGGAAAAGAAGTTCTGCACCATCGGCGCGGTGCTCATGATGCTGCCCAAGATCGTGGTGTTTGATGAGCCTACATGCGGGCAGGACGTGCGCGGCACCCGGCGTTTGGCTGACATCGTCGCCGCATTGCGCCAATCCGGCACATTATGCGTCACGATTTCACATGATATGAAATTCGTCACGGCGAATTTCACCCGGACCGTGGTGTTGTGCCAAGGCAAAGTGCTGCTTGACGGCCCGACTGCCGAGGTGTTCGCGCGCACACAGGAACTTCGGCGTTCATTCGTGACGCCGCCGCCCATCACCAGAGTCGCTTTGGGGGCGGGTTTGCGGGATGCCGTGTTCTCGGTGCCCGCATTCATGAACGCAATACATGATGAAAGGAGCCGACGTGGCTGACGTTATCGCACAAATCTACGGTATCCGCACTGTTGAGGACGCCCGCATGGTGATTGATATGGGCGGCGAGCATATCGGCGTGAGCTATGGGCATATCAAACACACTCCCGGTCAGCTGTCCTGCGAACAGGCGAAGGAGATTTTCGACGGTGTACAGCCGCAGGCGGTGCGCATCGGTCTGACCTGCTCCGAAGATATCGATGAGATCACGGAGGACCTGAAGGCGGCGTTGCCGGATGTGCTGCATTTGTCCGGAGATATCGAAGGAATCACGCCGGACCAGGTGGCTGAGCTGAAAAGACGGTTCCCGGACCTGAAGATCATGCAGGCGATTCCAGTGCTGGCCGGGGTGCCGCTGGAGGAGCAGAAGGTCATGCAGTACGTGAAGGACTACGAAGCGGTCTCCGACTTCTTCCTCATCGATACCAAAGCGCCGGATGCCGGAGACATCGGAGCCACGGGGCTGACTCATGACCGCGCAATCGATAAGGCCATCATCGATGCGACCGACGTCAAATGCATCATCGCGGGCGGACTGGACGCCGGCAATGTGGCGGAGGCGATCCACCTGACCAATCCGTATGGGGTGGATTCGTTCAGCCTGACGAATTACGACGACGAACGCGCGGACACCCTGCGTTGCAAGGATCCGCTGAAAGTGGAGGCGTTCATCAAGGCGGCGAAGAATGCGTGACATCGTAGTCGTCGGAGACGCCAACGTCGACATCATCGTGCCGTACCCGCGGTTCCTCGACGAAACCCGTACCCGTGTGGAATATCCGGATATTCGCATGCAGGGCGGCGGCACATCCGCCAACACTGCGGTGGCGCTGGCGAAGCTCGGCGAGTCCGTGTCGTTTATCGGCACTGTCGGTGACGACCATTATGGGCGTTTCGTAATGAAAGACCTGCGTGACGCCGGCGTCGACGTCACCGGACTGGTCGCGGACTCCACGCTCAACACGGTAGGTGTGTTCGCGTTCGTGGATGACCGCGGCGAACGATATCTGTGGGGATGGCCCAGGGAACGGCAATCGTTCAAGGTGATCGACGAAGGGCTCGTTCCGTTCCATAAGGTGCGCAATGCGGGATGGCTGCATTCGTCCGGAATGTCATTGACCTACGACACGAGCGCACGCAGCTCGATCGTGCGAATTTTCGAAGAGGCCCATGCCAACGGGGTACCGACGTCGTTCGATCTGAACCTTCGTGTGGATGACGGTGTGCTCGATCGGGATTTCGCACAGGCGCTCGAGCGGATCATGCCTCATGTGGATTACCTGCTCGGATCCGGACCGGATGAATTCGCTTATATGGGCGAAGGCGACTGGATGGACAACGCGTCGCGGTATGCAGTCGACGGGCGGACCGTGATCGTGCGCGACGGCGCTCGCGGATCGGTGGGGCTCACCGAAACGGAACGCGTGCAGGCGCCACCGTTCACAGTGCCGGTGGAAGACACCATAGGCGCCGGTGACGTGTACAACGCTGGATTCATCAGTGCGATGATGTCTGGCGCCACGCTTGCGGAGTCGCTGCGTCTCGGCAATGCGGTGTCCGCGTACAAGGTGGCGCGCAAGGGGCCGCGCAGCTCGCCCGACATGCAGGAGCTCGAAGCGTTTCTCGCGGAACACGATTCATGAACCGATGGGGCGGTCAGCCCGGACTGCGTCCGCCTGGGAGCCTCCCCATCCGACCATTCACCAATCAAATCAACATCACTCACCAAAGGAGGTAATTGAATGAAGAAGAAAGTCATTCTGGACTGCGATCCCGGACACGATGATGCGTTCGGAATCATGCTTGCCGTGCAGCATCTCGACGTGCTGGGCATCACCACGATCGGAGGCAATTGCACGCTGGAAAACGTGACGCGCAATGCCATCAAGATTCTTGAAACATTGGGCGCGGCCGACCGTATCGGTGTGTATCCAGGCCATAGCCGTCCGATGGTGGCGCCTCTGGTCACGGCGCCGCAGTTCCATGGGGAGACGGGATTGGACGGTCCTGTGCTGCCTGAGCCGACGCACCGACCGCAAGACAAGCATGCCGTGGATTTCATCGTCGAAACCGTGATGGCGAACGACGATGTGACGATCATCGCCACAGGGCCGTTGACGAACATCGCGGAGGCGATCAATCGCGAACCGAGCATCGTCGACCGTGTCAAAGAGGTGTGCATCATGGGCGGCTCCGTTACGTTCGGCAACTGGACGCCGGCGGCGGAGTTCAATATCTACGTGGATCCGGAAGCCGCCTCGCGCGTGTTCAATTCCGGCATCCACGTAAAGATGACGGGCATCAACCTCACCCGGCAGTGCAACCTGACCGCCGAACATGTGGCGCGTTTCCGTGAGATCGGTACAAAAGCAGCCAACCTGGCCGCTGATCTGACGGATTATTTCATCGGCACTTGCGAAGAGGAATCCCAGCTGACCGGCGCCACCATGCATGACGCCTGCGCCGTTGCATGGATCGTGGAACCGGAACTCATCACCTCTGTGCCGATGCATATCGACGTGGAGCTCAACGGCACGTTGACGCGCGGCATGACTGTATGCGACTACCGCCATCTGCGTGGAGAACGTCCGGCTGCGGACCTGGAGCGTACGCCGACCATGGGCTTCCGCGGCGAAGAGCCGAATGCTGAAGCCGCATTGGAGCTTGATTTCCCGGGATTCGTCCGACTGCTCAACGACACGCTCGAACGATACGACTGAACAAGGCCGGACGAGCCGGCTGGCGGTCGGCGCGCCCGCAGCCGTGCGGCGTCGCCGTCCGCCTGGCATCCACCACCGAAGCGGCAGAAAGGACCATGAATCATGCTGGTGCTATGGGATTTCGACGGCACGTTGGCCGATACCTGCCATGACGTGTGGGCTTCGCTGGAGTATGCCGCCAATCGCTGCTCAGGTCATATACCGGAGGCTTTTCGGGCCGACGATTCGAACCTTGCGTGCAGCGTGGACGAGATATTCCGTTTCGTGGAGCCATTTCCCGGAGAACACCTCGCCCGTACGTTCGATGACTGCGTCACCATGCATTATCGGACGATCAACGCGTTCGAACATACCCGCCTCTATCCGGGCATCCTGCAGCTGATCGGCGATTTGCGGGCTCAAGGCGCTGACAATGTGATCGTCACGAACAAACCCAGGGTCGCCTTGGAACGAATTCTCGAATCAAAAGGCTGGTCCCTGCTGTTCGACGGATGGATATGCCCGGATAGCGGCGGAGAGACGCAGTGGGCCAGCAAAACCGACATGATCGCGCAGGCCTTGCGCCGCTATCGTCGTCCCGACGAGCCATGCGTATACGTCGGTGACACGTGGAGCGACGTGTCCGCCGCACGTGACAACGGTCTCGAATGCATCGCCGTGACCTATGGAGACGGTGATCGTTCCAGTCTCGTCGCGCAGCATCCTGCCCATTGCGTCGACGATGCCGCAGGCATCGCGGCCGTGTTGAAAGGAATACACTGACATGCTCAATGATTTTGCAATCACCATCGGCACGAAATTCATATTCGGGCATGATGCCGAATATAAAGTGGGCGCGGAGCTGCGTGCCTTGGGTGTGCGTCGCGTGCTGGTCCATCATGACGGCGGCGCATATCTGACGCAGTTGCTGAGCACGGTGAACGCCAGCCTCGACGAGGCCGGGATCGAACATGTCGAGCTCGGCGGCGTGCAACCTAATCCACGTCTTGCCTTGGTTCGCAAAGGCGTCGAACTGGCACGTCGCGAACACGTCGACGCAGTGCTTGCCGTCGGCGGCGGTAGCGTGATCGATTCCGCGAAGGCCATCGGCCTGGGTGCGGCCGGCGAATGCGACGTCTGGGAATATTTCACAGGCAGAGTCCCTGCGGAACGTACGCTGCCGGTGGCCGTGGTGCTGACCTGTCCCGCTTCGGGCAGTGAATCCAGTCAGGTCGCCGTGATCAACAATGAGGACGAGCATCTGAAATTGTTGGTGAGCGAACCGGTGGTGCGTCCGGCGCTCGCTTTTATGAACCCGGCGCTTTCGGCGACGGTGCCGGCGTTTCCGACGGCCTGCGGCATCGTCGACATGTTCTCGCACACGTGTGAGCGGTATTTCAGCGACGATCCGCAGATCGGAGTAATCGACCGCATGATTGAGGGCGTGTTGAAAACGCTTGTGGATGTGGGGCCTCGATCCGTACGCCACCTGGATGACTACGGCCTGCGTGCCGAAATCATGTGGATCTCGACCATCGCGCAAAACAACACGTTGGGAGTGGGGCGCAATCAGGACTGGTCCACCCACACGATCGCCAATGAGCTGAGCGCGTTGTACGACACGCCTCATGGTGCGACGCTGTCTATCATCATGGGGTCGTGGATGCGGTACAGCGCCCCGAGGAACCCTGTCCGTTTCGCCCGTTTCGCACGCGAAGTGTTCGATGTGCGTGAGGACGACGACATGAAGGCGATCGAAGCGGGCGTCGAAGCCTTGGAGTCGTTCTTCCGCTCTATGGGCATGCCGGTGAGTTTCGCCGACGCGAAATTGCCTCAGACGGATGTGGAACGCATGCTGGACGCCATTGAATTCTACGGTGATGATGCTTCCATCGGCGCCGTCGTGCGACTGAATCGTGACGACGTCCGCAGGATCTTCGAAATGGCGTTCTAGCTGTCGCGTCCAGCAGGTGTTCCTGTTCTGGACACGCTGTCATCATCATCGTCCATCGATTGCGCGAATCAATTGAAAAACATAAGAAGGAGGATTCCTTATACAATGGTAAAACCTTTAATCATTGATACCGACCCGGGTATCGACGATGCTGCGGCCATCGCCATCCTGGTGGGAGAGCGATCCCTTGACATCAGGCTGATCGCCACGGTCTCCGGCAACGTGGGCATCGGCCATACCACGAACAATGCGTTGAAGCTCATGGCTTTCCTTGGCGAACGCATACCGGTCGCCCGGGGTGCCGGGGCCCCGCTCATGCGGGACAACCGCTTCGCCACCGATGCGCACGGCGCGTCCGGTATGGGCGCCTTCGAGTTTCCCCCGGCGGACACCTCGTTGCTGACCGTGAACAATGCGGTTCTGGAAGAACGCCGTGTATTGATGGACAGCGAGGAGCCCGTCACGTTGTTGACGCTTGGCCCGCTCACCAACATTGCGATGCTGTTCGCCGCCTTCCCGGAAACCAAGGAGAAGGTCGCCGAGATCATCATGATGGGCGGCTCCACGGGGCGCGGCAACATCGGCGTATTCGGCGAATTCAACGTGTTCGTGGATCCGGAGGCGGCGAAGATGGTGTTCCGTTCCGGGGTGCCGATCACCATGGTCGGTCTCGATATCGGACGCAAGGCCCGCCTCTTGGCCGAAGACCTCGAGGCTATCGAGCAGAGTGGCGAAGTGGGCGCCATGGTCGGTTCGCTGTTCCGTTCCTATGACGGTGGTCACATCGAGGAAGGCGTCAAGATGTACGACCCCTCCGCCGCCCTCTACCTGCTCGAACCTGAACTGTTCGACGTGCGCGAAGCCCACGTCGACGTGGAAATCTCCAGCACGCTATCCATGGGCGCAACCGCCGTGGACTTCGACGGCGTACTGGACAAACCAATGAATGCCAAGGTGTGCGTCGATGTGGACGTGGAGCGTTTCCGCGCCAGCTACGTGCGTCGCGTAAGCGATGCGCGACGCAAATGACGACACCATATGGAGAACAAGAAAGGAAAAACCATGGCTGAAACCGCAGTCAAGGCGAACGGCATTCCGGTTCCGGAAGAAGGAACCGAAGAATTCGCCAGAATGAACAGGATGGCGAAGATCGCGATCCCGATCGTGCTCATCATCTTCACTTTGGGCGTGCTCCAGCAGCAGGCCTTCGGCATGATTTACGTCAACATCGGCAACGAGCTCGGCCAGTCCAACCTGGCCCCGTTGATCACATCCATTCCGGGCATCGTGCTCGGCATCGTGTGCGTCATCTATGGATCCCTCGGCGACTTCGTCTCCCTCAAGAAGATGATGATCCTTGGAACCATCGTGTTCGTGGCTGGTTCAATCCTAGGCTGTTTCGGTGACCTGAGCATCTGGATCGTCATCGCCGCCCGCACCGTGCAATCCGCGGGATGGCAGGTGTCCGGTTCCATCTTCCTCGTGCTCGTCTCCAAGTATGTGGAGAAGAAGAAGCGCGTGATCTGGTACGGCGTGTTCGTCGCGGTGTTCCGTATCGCGGCCGCGCTTGGCGTGTTCCTTGCAGGCTACATGACTTTGGTCGATTGGCGTATCCTCTTCGGTATCGGCGTCATCGCGGTGTTCTTCATCCCCGTGCTCGCCAAGAACCTGCCGGACGAGCACGCCAAGGGCGCCAAGATCGACGTCGTCGGCTTCGTGCTCATCGGCCTGCTTGCAGGCTCCCTCACCATGTTCTTCACCGATATGAACTGGATGTGGGGCACCGCCATCGCCGTCTCCCTCATCGCCTTCATCGTATACATCAACAAGGCGTCTGATCCGTTCATCACGCCCAAGATGCTCACCAATCCGGCGTTCGCGATGACCATGATCGTCATCTTCGTCGGCTACTTCTTCAGCTACACCCTGAACGCAGGATGCAACGCCATCGGCCTGGACGTCTACGGCATCGACTCCGCACAGGTGTCCAACCTGCTCGTCTGGTCCATCATCGTGGCTGCGATCATGGGCTTCGGCGCCGGCCCGATCATTCAGAAGATCGGACGTAAGGCGTCCGTCATCCTCGCGCTCTCCTGCATGGGCGGCGGCCTGATCCTCATTGCGTTCCTCATTCCGTATGGCGCGGTGTGGGCTTTGGGCTTGGCTCCCTGCATCTACTACTTCGGTACGTCGTTCTTCTACCAGCCGATCGTGGATACCGCGACGTTGACGGTGGAAGCCGAGGAGTCCGGCCGTGCACTGGGCTTCAATGACCTGATGCAGGCCGTGACGGGTTCCGTCGGCGTGGCCATCTTCGGCCAGCTGATGGCCAACGGCGCCATGAGCGGCGGTTCGCTGTTCGGTACCGAAGCCGGTCCTTCTTCCACATACGCTAACGTCTTCCTGATCGGTGGCGTCATCGTCCTGGGTGCTTTGGTGATCTTCATCGCGTCCATGAAGATGATCTACAGCCACTCTCGCGCGGCCGAGGAGGAAGCCTGATCGACCTCGCCGAAGATCGTGTAACGACGTCGGCATGACATGGCGGAAGCGTGCGTTTGGGCACGCTTCCGCTGTATTCTAAAGGGGCTTGGAAGAGTGAGGTGGAAGGCTATGGTGCATAGGACCACACTGAAGGATGTCGCGGCTGCGGCCGGCGTTTCAGTGACCGCGGTGTCGCTTGTGCTCAACGGCCGCCCGGCGCGCGTCTCCGACGAAAAGCGCAGGCTTATCGCCAAAGTCGCGGCGGATCTCAATTATGTGCCCAATCAGAATGCGCGCAGCCTGGTCACGAAGCGCTCGATGCTGATCGCGCTTATCGTGCCCGACATCGAAAACCTGTTCTTCGCGTCCCTCGCGCGCAGTCTCGAAAACTGCGCCAAGCAAGAGGGCTATTCGCTGATCGTCGCCAATTCCGACGATTCGCGCGCCACCGAACGTGAGCTGATCAAACGTTTGGCTTCGCGCGGCGTCGATGGCATGTTCCTTATCGCCGCGCGTGAATCCTATAGGGAGGAGCTGGCTTTGCGCGAGGACGTCGCCAAGGTCGCCTGTCCTGTCACATTGATCGACCGGCTGATCTCCACCGGCTGGTGCGACGGCGTCGGCTTCGACAATCTTGCCGGCGGCCGTCTCGCCGCGCAACGCCTGCTTCAGGCCGGCCACACACGCATCGGCTGCATCGCCGGCGACGCGCGCGTCGGCAACGCGAACAGGCGACGTCAGGGCTTCGTCAAAGCCCTGGAAGAGGCCGGCATCCCCTTCTCCCATGAGCTTTCCGCAATCGGCGACTACCGTTTCGGAAGCGGATACGCCGCCGCGGATTCGATCATCGACAACAACGCCACCGCCGTATTCTGCTGCAATGATTTGATGGCGGTCGGCTTCATGCAGCGCGCCCGCGAACGCGGCCTGTCCATCCCGCATGACATTTCGCTGATCGGATACGACAATATTCTTGAACGCTTCGGCATGGGCGTCGAAATCACCACGGTCGAACAGAATGTGGACGAATTGGCGGCGAACAGCTGGAAAATGCTGCTGTCGCGCATCAATATGAAGCATCTTGAAGGCCGTCCCTGGCTGAGTGGCGCCGAGACGGTTTTGCTGAAGCCGAAATTGGTCGACCGCGGCACGGTGCGGCAAATTTGACGCGTCCCTTCCGCGTCTTTCGCTGATTCGTCCTGTTTGCCGGATCATATTCCGAATCATCTTCGTATCTGACGTAAGCAATATGACACGCCCGGATTGCAGTATCTTGACGATATTGATTTAACGTTTTATCATAATCGTTGTCGTTATGATAAAACGTTAAATCAAAAATATTGCGGCGGATATCATAGAGATAGCGTCGCGCAAAGAGGCAGCGATGCGATTTCGATGAGGAAAGGCAAAATTTCATGAAAAAGATGATTCTTGATCTGGACACCGGCGTGGATGACGCGCTCGCCATCGCGTACGCGCTGGGCAGCCCCGAAGTCGAACTGATCGGCATCACCGGCACCTACGGCAACGTCCTGCTTGAACAGGGCGTGCGCAACGCACTCGCCATCACCGACCTGCTGGGCCATCCGGAAGTGAAGGTATATAGAGGAATCCCGCATCCCGGCACGGCGGAATCCTTCAATGTGCTGGAAATCTCCAAATTCATCCACGGCGACAACGGCATCGGCGACGCCGTCATCCCCGATTCCACGCGCGAAGCGGAAGGCGAATCCGCCGTCGACTTCATCATCGACGCCGCAAAGACATACGGCGACGACCTTGTATACGTGCCGACGGGCCCGATGACCAACATTGCGGCGGCGCTCGAAAAAGCCCCTGAAATCAAGGACGAAATCGGCAATATCGTGCTGATGGGCGGCGCCTTGACCGTGCACGGCAACGTGAACGCCTGGACCGAGGCGAATATCTCGCAGGATCCCGATGCCGCCGACAAGCTGTTCCGCTCCGGCGCGCCCGCCACCATGGTCGGCCTCGATGTGACGCTGCAGACGCTGCTCACCTATAAGGAAACCGCGAAATGGCGCGAACTCGGCACCGCCGCCGGCACATTCTTCGCCGACATGACCGACTTCTACATCAGGGCGTACGAGACGACCGCCCCGCACCTGGGCGGATGCGGTCTGCACGATCCGCTGGCCGTCGGCGTGGCCGTCGATCCGACGCTCGTCACCATGCTGCCGATCAACATGCAGGTCGACGTCGAAGGCGCGACCCGCGGCCGCACCATCGGTGACGTCGAACGCCTCAACGATCCCGTCAAAACCATGAACGTCGCGGTCGGCGTGGATGTGCCGCGCTTCCTCGACGAATTCATGACCCGCATCACAGGACTGTTGGCCGGCTGAAAGCGAACACCAATCCGACACAATCAATCGAACGAACCAAACCAACGAAACCAAACCAAAAATGAAATTGCCCAGATGCGCCCGTAAAACATAAGAATCGTAGGCATCGGCAGTGGAAGTCTGAAAGGACAGACCATGAGTGCAACCACCGCCAAAGTCGTCGTCGATCCGTTCGACGACCCGGAAACCAGCAGTAAGACGGCCGTAAAGGCCCTGATCCTGCTGCTCATCACATTCATTTTGGGAACCCTGTGTCTGCAGGGCTTCAACCTCGTCTTCACCCAGGTCGGCGAAGACGTCGGTGCGCCGGCGCAGGCGTCGCTGATCACCGCGTTCCCCAGCATCGTGCTCGGCATCGTCTGCTTCATCTACGGCTCGCTCGGCGACTTCGTCTCACTGAAACGACTCGTCGTCGTCGGTCTCGTCACACTATTCGTCGGCTCGATCTTCGGCTTCGTCGCCAACATGTTCTTCGGCGCCAACCTGTGGACCGTCATCATCGCCCGCGTAATGCAGACGGCAGGCGAACAGGTCGCAGGCTCCGTCTATCTGGTCATCGCGACCAAATATCTGAAGAACGAACTCAAAGTCATCTTCTTCGGCCTGTTCACCGCAGGCTACCAGCTGTCCGCCTCCATCGGCGTGTTCGCGGCAGGCATGCTCAGCTCCATCGCATGGCAGTACCTGTTCCTGATCCCGGCCGTCACCATCCTGTTCCTGCCGGCCCTGCTCAAACTGCTGCCCGGCCGTAGCGGCAACGGCGAAAAGGTCGACTGGCTCGGCTTCACCATCTTCGGCATCGCCGTCGCATTCCTCACCCTGTTCTTCTCCTACATGGCATGGTGGATGCTGGCCGTCGCGGTGGTGCTGTTCATCGTGTTCGGCGTCTACATCACCAAGGCCGAAAAGCCGTTCATCACGCCGGCCTTCTTCAAGAACACCCGCTGGATCATGGCGATCAGCCTCATCCTCGTGTTCTACTTCTGCAACTACTGCATCTCCCCGATCTTCAACGCCATCGGCGGCGGCGTATACGGCATGACCACGTCGCAGGTCTCCACCTACATCGTGTGGGCGTTCGTCGTGGCCGCCATCGTCGGCACCAGCTCCGGCGCGATCATCGGCAAGATCGGCCGCAAGGCGGGCATCATCATCGCAGGCTGTCTCATGCTGGCGGGCTTCCTCGGCGCGGCGTTCGCCGTCGACGCGGGCTTCCTCGTCCTGACCCTGTGCGCATGCCTGTTCTATGCCGGCGTCGGCCTGATGTACTCGCCGGTCGTCTCCACCGTGCTCGACACCCTGCCGCAGGATGAATCCGGCCGCGGCGTCGGCATGAACGACCTCGTCATGAACGTCACCGCCTCCATCGGCATCGCCATCTTCGGCGGCCTCATGGGCTCCCAGGCGCTCGCCGGTTCCAGCATCACCGGTGCGGTCGGTGCTTCCGCCGGCTACGCCAACCTGCTGCTCATCTGCGCCGGCGTCGTCGTGCTCGGCCTGGTGGTGTTCCTGGTGTTCAACCGCAAGATCTACGCGGATAAGAAGTAGGACGTGGAATGGAAACCAGGAATAGGACGCAAGAAGTACGGTAGCGGCATCTGTTCGGACATTCGGCCATCGTGACGATTGGATCCGGTCATGCGACGTTGATTCGGCCGTTATTTCGGCCAAACGGTCGAATAATCGGTTGAATACTGGTCGAATGTCCGAATGATGTCCGAATAATGTCCGAATGATTCGGCCGGAAACGGCTGAAAATCAGCCGAAAAGGTCGAATAATTGTCCGAATAATCGGTCGAATGTCCGAATGATTCAGAAAGGAATGTCAATCATGAACGCAGCTGAGACCCTTGCCCTGCTTGACCGCATTCACGGCACGGTCTCCGTCGTGGGATCGATGAACGCTGACTACACCGTCACCACCGAGCGCCTGCCCGGTCCGGGCGAAACCATTACCGGCGGGCCGCTGCAGGTGCTGCCCGGCGGCAAATCCGGCAACCAGGCCGCAGCTGCAGCCCGCATCGGAGCCACCGTGCACATGTTCGGCGCAGTCGGCTCCGACGCCAATGCGGAATTCCTTCTCGCCAAACTCGGCGAAGCCGGCGTGAACACGTCGCATATCCGCCGCGTGCTCGGCCCCAGCGGCACCACGGTGATTACGGTCGACGCGGCCGGCGAAAACACCATCGTCTACTCGCCGGGATCCAACGCGCAAGTCACCGTCGAATACATCGAATCGATGCGCGACGTGCTGACGGCATCCTCCGTGCTCGGCCTGTGCCTGGAAAGCCCGATCGAAACGGTGACCGCATGCGCTCGCCTCTGCCATGACGCCGGCGTCAAAGTATTGCTGAACAATTCGCCGTTCACGCCGGTACTGCCGCGCGAACTGGTGGAAGCGTCCGACGTGCTGCTGGTCAACGAGCATGAAATGGCGCAATTGCTGGGCATCGCAGAGCCCGAAGATGATGATTGGGATTCGTTCGACTGGCATTTCGCGCTTGACAAGATGCGTGAATTCGGATTCGAACAGGCGGTCGTCACTTTGGGCGGCGACGGATCGATGGTGTTGGACGGCACTGCTGCCGATCCGATCCAACGCGTGCGACCTGTCCGCGTCAACGCCGTCGACACCACCGGCTGCGGCGATTCCTTCATGGGAACCGTGCTGGCCGGCCTCGCCTCCGGAATGACGTTATGCGAATCCGCGCAACTGGCATCGTATGTCTCCGCATACGCCGCCACCGGCTACGGCGCACAGGCCTCCTACGGCACCGCCGCCCAAATCCGCGAAGCCTTCACCAAATAGTGGAGACGCGTAAGGATGCTGTGTGGATCGCAGCATCGCAATCAGCGCCCCTTGCTGGGCGCATGTCCTTAACGCATGCGCCCAGTAAGGGGCATTATTGTATTTGCGCCAGGTCGCATCGCCCTATTGCGTCTGTATTTTCTCGTGCATATGCAGGCGTCGCGCGCACATTATGCATGCGGCACACGCACAATGTGCGAGTGGCATATACACATTGTGTGGGTGGCATATACACAATGCGGGAGGGGTATGCGCAATGTGGAGGCGCATAGCACAATGGGCGAGTAGCACATACGTGATGTGTGGGCATCACACGCACAATGTGTGGGTATCACATACACAATGTGCGGGTGGCACCTGCACATTGTGCGTTGACAGCCTGTATGGCGCACAATGTGTGTGTGAATCGCGCACATTGTGTATGTGGATGGGGCACATTGTGCATGTGGAAGGCTTCTTGCGCACAATGTGTGGGTGACGCCTACACATTGTGCGTATGCCACCTACACATTGTGTGGGTAGTACTTACACATTGTGCGTTGGCGGCCTGTGTGACGCACAATGTGTATCTGTTTCGCGCACATTGTGCGTTGATTCGGGGCACATTGTGCGTGTGGGAAGCTTATTAGGCACAATGTGTGGGTGGCACTTGCACAATGTGTGGGTGGCACTTGCACAATGTGCGTATGCCACCTGCACATTGTGCGCTGTTTTGGGGCACATTGTGCAGGTGGGGCATATCTTGATTGGAAGGGCTGCACGAGGGGCGCACAAAGGCTGCGCACGTTGTATCAGAATCGCGTGCAGAGCGTGCAGATGTGCACAAAACATGCAAGATTGTCCGCGGAACATACGGAATCGCCCTCATCCCGATGAAGAATGAGGGCGATTCCGTATTGCAGACAAGCCGATGGTGCGCGCGTTGATGATCCGCAGGTCACGCGCAGCGCACCACGCACGCTGCAGGTCACTCGCAGCGCATCATCAACGCTGCGGATCACGCATAAATATTGCGCGGGCGCATGTCCTCCGGCAGGCCGTTCAACAGCGTGGACACGGATCCGGATTCGAAGACGGATCGGATGCCGGCGGCCAGGAGAGGCGCTGCGGAAAGCACGGTCATATTCGGCAGTCGCTTCTCCTCCGGTACCGGCACGGTGTCCATCAGCACGATTTCCTTCGCGCCGCAGTTCTTCAGGCGTTCGACGGCCGGACCGGAAAGCAGGCCGTGCGTGGCGACCAGCGTCACCGATTTCGCGCCGGCGTCGGTCAGTGTGCGAACGGCCTCGCAGATCGTGCCGGCGGTGTCGATCATATCGTCGACGACCACGCAGTCGCGGTCCTTCACCTCGCCGATGATGCCGTGCGCTTCGGCATGGTTCGGACGCGTGATGTCGCGGCTCTTATGGATGAATGCGAGCGGCAGGCCGCCCAGCTTTGCGGCCCACTGTTCGGAAACCTTGATGCGGCCGGCATCGGGGGAGACGACGGTCGTGTTTTCCAGCGGCAGACGGCCGCGCACATAGTCCAGCAGCACCGGCATCGCGGTCAGATGGTCGACTGGTCCGTTGAAGAAGCCTTGCTCCTGCGCGGCATGCAGGTCGACGGTCATGATGCGGTTGGCGCCGGCGGTGCGGAACAGGTCGAAGATCAGACGGGCGGTGATCGGCTCGCGGCCCTGATGCTTCTTGTCCTGGCGCGAGTAGCCCATGAACGGGGCGACCACGGTGATGGAACGCGCGGAGGCGCGTTTCAGCGCATCGACCATGATGAGCTGTTCCATCAGCCACTTGTTGATCGGCTGCGTATGCGCCTGCATCACGAACACGTCGGCGCCGCGCACCGGTTCGGTGAAGCGGATGTACATCTCGCCGTTCGCGAAATCATATGCGGTCGTCTCCAGCACGGAAGTGCCTAGGTATTTGGCCGTTTCTTCGGCCTGTTCCGGGTATGCGCGGCCGGTGACCAATGCCAGGCGTTTATCTGGGGTGCCTTCGAGAATCGCAGACATACGATGCCTTCCCAAGTTGAATATCACGTGAAAAATAGCCGTATTCCAATATAACAATGTCTCTGTATTAGGCACGCGGAAAAACGGTATGGTGATTTTTCGGAAAACGCTTGTGGACGGGTCTCAATGCAGTCCTTTCCGCATTCCCCGCTTTCGCATTGTGATTTTGGATGCTTTTCCGCGGGAATCGCATTGCGGGTTCCCCGAAAATTTTATGCGCGCTGTTCATGTCCTGTTGGCATATCGTGCTTCATCAATCGCGCACATATCGATGCATAAATCGCGCAAGGCCTGGCCGCGATGCCGTCCAGCCTTCAAGCTATCCTGACAAGGTTGCCTGCAGCGCATATGCGCAATCAGCAGGCAGTACGCATACACACTCCTGCCACGGAAGGTCCGTGGCCGATAGTCCGAAGGAGGTGGGTGATGTCTGCGCATAAGTACGAACTGATGTTCATTGCCGATCCTGAGCTGGATGAGCGCGGTCTGAAGAAGCTGACCGAGCAGTATCTGGAGATCGTCACCAAGGAAGGCGGTGCCGTCGAAAACATCGACATCTGGGGCCGTCGCAAGCTCGCCTATGAGATCGCCGGAAAGACCGAAGGCAACTACGTTGTCGTCAACTATTCCGCCGAACCGGCCACGAGCGACGAACTCGACCGTGTTCTGAACCTCAACGAATCCGTGATCCGTACGAAGATCCTTCGTAAGGACGCCAAGTAAATCGTTATTCGAAAACGCTCATTCAACGCTTGGAAAGCTGCGGGCCCAAAAGCCGACAGGCCGGACAGCCGAAAGCTTCAAGCGAATAAACTGGTAAGCGTCACGAATTCAGCGTCACGAAGATAAGAAGGTAGCGTCATGGCAGTGCCAACAGTCACCATCATCGGCAACCTCGGAACCGATCCCGAGCTCCGCACTTCCGCCAATGGCAACGCGTATGTTCGCGTGTTCATCATTGCTTCGTCTCGTCAGCGCAATCGCCAGACCGGCGAATGGGAAGACGGCGACCATATGGCGATTGGTGGCGTTGCTTTCGGCGACCTCGCCCAGCACATCAGCCAAAGCCTTGCAAAAGGTATGCGCGTGATCGTGCAGGGCCGCATGCGCGAAGGCCGTCCGATGCCGAATCAGCCGGACGCGCGTGGCGCAATGGAATTGTTGATTGACGATATGGGCCCGGCCCTGAGCAACGCCACCGCACAGGTGACCAAGGTCACCGGCTCCGGTTTCGCAGGCGGCTCCCGCAACGGAGGATTCTCCGGCGGAGCAGGCGCTGGCGGCTTCGGCGGAAACAACGGTTTCGGCGGCAACGGCGGATATTCCGGCGGCGCCGCATACTCCGGAGGGGCTGGCTACATGGGCGGCGCATCCGCCGGCTCTGCAGCCCCGGCCGCGCCCGCAGGCCAAGGCGTCGATCCGTGGAGCTCCTCTGCCGACTCCGCAGGATCGAGCTTCGGCAGCTTCGGCTCCTCCGATTTCGGAGGCGGCTCCGAAGAACCGGAATTCTAAGCCTTCCGCGTCGAAGATTCCGATCGCAAAGCCTTCAATCGCAAACATTCCGGCATTCCAGCATGCCGATCGAATGAGCGTTACAGCAACGAACAATCAGTTTTTATAAGGAGAACATCAAGATGTCACGCAAGAGGCCGCAACCGCCGGTCAAGCCGTTTAAGAAGAAGCCGAATCCGCTGAAGACCGCCAAGGTCACCGAGATCGATTACAAGGACGTCGCCCTGCTGCGCAAGTTCATCTCCGATCGCGGCAAGATCCGTTCCCGTCGTATCACCGGCGTGTCCGTGCAGGAACAGCGCCAAATCTCGAAGGCAATCAAGAACGCCCGCGAGATGGCTCTGCTGCCGTACGCCACTTCCGGCCGCTGATCGAGGAGGATATCGAAATGGCTGATACCAAGGTTATTCTCACCAAGACCGTCGCGAACTTGGGCCACCCGGGCGACGTCGTCACCGTCAAGCGCGGCTATGCCCGCAACTTCCTGATCCCGCAGGGCATGGCCTTCGCGTGGACCAAGGGCGCTGCCGCTCAGATCGAAGCCATGCGTCGCGCTCGCCTGGCCAAGGCCGTCGCCACCCGTGAGGATGCCGTCGCCGCCAAGGGCGCCATCGAAGGCTCCGTCGTGGAAATCGCCGCCAAGGTCTCCGAGTCCGGCAAGCTGTTCGGCGGCATCTCCGCCGACGCCATCGCTTCCGCTCTGGCCTCCAAGGCTGCTGTGGATCCGAAGGCCATCTCCGTCGAGGCCATCAAGACCACCGGCGAATTCCCGGCAACCGTCGCTCTGCATCCGGAAATCACCGCTTCCTTCACTGTGAAGGTCGTCGCTGAGTAAGACCGGCCCCAGACCTGACCTCAGACCTCGCGTCTGAACTGCGTCTGATTTCAGGCTGAAACACGTCTGAGCTTAAGCACATACGCTCCCCGCTTCCGTTTTGGAGGCGGGGAGTTTTTTGTTCGTTCGGGCGGGGTGGGGTGTTTTTGTTTGGTGTGGGGCTTTTTGCTTTTTGGGACGCCGCTCATTTGCGTTCCCCTGTCCTCTTTTGCCTGTCGTCTGCCGCCCGTTTGCGTTTTTTGTTCTACTTGTCCGGCTCCATGCGACCATTTGTGTGGTGTCGGACGGATGGATGTTGCGGAAGTGGTCGCTGAGGCTGGTGTTTTCCGACCATTTGTGCGATATTGAACGGTCGGGTATTGCGGAAGTGGTCGCTGAGAGGCCGTTTCCCGACTATTTGTGTGGTGTCGGACGGATGGATGTTGCGGAAGTGGTCGCTGAGGCTGGTGTTTTCCGACCATTTGCGCGATATTGAACGGTCGGGTATTGCGGAAGTGGTCGCTGAGAGGCCGTTTTCCGACCGTTTGCGTGGTGTGGCCTTGTCGGAAGTTGCGTTTTTGGTCGCTTTTAGGGAGGCGGAACGGGAAAGAGATGCGGGAGGATGGGTGATGAAGGGGCGGTGTGTGTGGGCGGGTGAAAGGATGCTTGTTGGGTTGGCTGGATGTGTATTTGGGTCGGTCGGGTGCGCGTCTGGGTTGGCTGGATGTGTGATTGGATTGATCGGGACTGCCCTCGGCTGGTTGAATCGTGTGGCGAATTGCGGGAAGAAAAATGGGAGTGATTGGTGCGCGGGAGGGGAAGGCCGATGTCAGGGGGCTGCTGTGACACGCCGAAGATAATAATTTTTGTGGGCGATTTAGTTCCGGATGCGTAAGAGCAAGTAAAAATGCGATTTTGAAAACCATTGGAAATAAAGGCGACACGCCGTGACTTGCGTTCGTCTTGATTCTGAGTATATTTATCTCCTGTTCGCCGGGCAGGTTGCCGCGGAGAGAACGGATAACCAACGCCCCTTTAGCTCAGTTGGTTAGAGCAGCTGACTCTTAATCAGCGTGTCCAGGGTTCGAGTCCCTGAGGGGGCACTTCCAAGAAAACCTCGGCTTCGGCCGAGGTTTTTTCATATTCCGAGCCCTCCGTCATAGGTCAAATGGGCGTAAGCAACAAAACGGGGGTATGGGATTACGGGCCATATGTGTTTGGCTACAGTCGCGGCTTCGTCATCTGGCATGTAAAAACGCCGCACCGCATGATTCAAGCAGCATGATGCGCTTTCGGATATATTTGTCCCAACCGAAACCAATGTCCGAAGGAGGACCGCAATCATGATGACCGCTTGCGATGGTGCGGAGGATCCGATATTCACTGCAGACGCGGACGCACGGCAGACTCGTCCTGCCTCGGGGCATGATCAGACGGCCATCGTCGGCATGATTGCCGGGTTGGTATGCCCGGAAACCGCGGAAGACACCATGCGGCGCATCAAAACGATGCTGAAGGACCTGCCGGGCGGCGATTCCGACGGCAGCCGCATGCTGATGGTCATCCAGCAGGCATTGCCGTTGGCATACGAACGGTATCGCCGGATTGGAATCCCTGCAGAGGTGTTCGTGGCGACGATGGGCTGTCTTCCTCGATTCTGCCATGAACATTACGTCAGTTACGGAACGTTCGGATTCGATCGGGAATGGTGGGTGTGGCGTCAACTGAGCCTGCAGCTGTTCCGTCTTGGAGAATTGGAATTCGAGCTGATCTCCACGCCGGAACGGATGGTCCTGCCGTCGTCGCGCCGCTGCGACCCCGATCGTCGGAAAGGGGTGGAATGTGAGACGGTCAAGAACGATTGGGGCGACCCGGAAAGCCAAGCATCCCGGCTCATCCCGGAATACCACAGGGGACGGGAGCACCAGGGCGGGATCGCCGTCCCAGATGGCATCGCCGCTCCAAGTGAAATCGCCGTCTCGCGTGAAATCGCCATCCACATCCCTTCGGACGCCAGTCTGACAAGAGAGGAATGTCTGCGCTCGCTCGCGTTGTGCCGCGATTTTCTGACGAATTTTTTCCCGGCATTCACGCCGAACGCGTCATCCCAGCCGGCGTTCGTCTGCGAATCATGGCTGCTCAGCCCCGCCCTGCGCGCATTATTGCCGCAGGAATCAAACATTCGTCGTTTCCAGGACATGTTCGACATCGTCGACGTGCACGAGGAGGCGGAGGACTGGCGTGAATGGGTGTTCCAGCGTGATCCGTCGCCCGTCGCCGAACTGCCGGAACGCACATCGTTGCAGCGTGCCGTAAAGCATCATCTGATGAATGGCGGAAGAATCGGCGTTGGCATAGGCCGTCTGAAGGCGATGCCGTAATCCCGCAGCCTCAAGCCCATTCCGTCGGCTGCGCGCAGCCGTTTTGTGATGTTCCTACTGGCGTTCTCTTCAACACTCCGACGGCAGGGGTGTCGCTACAATCGAAATCACATCCCCAGAGAAGAAATCACGAAGGATTTTCAGTGGAATACTCACTTTTTGCCAAGCTGGCCGCGGAATTCGTCGGCACCGCCGTGCTGATGGTGTTCGGTAACGGCGCTGTGGCCAATGTTGAATTGAAGAATACGAAAGGCCATCATTCCGGTTGGCTGACCATCGCCATGGGCTATGGTTTCGGCGTGATGTTCCCCGTGCTGATGTTCGGCGGCATTTCCGGTGCCCACATCAATCCGGCGATGACGCTGGCACAGGCCATCAACGGCATGTTCGACTGGGCTTTGGTCGCCCCGTACATCATCGCCCAGCTGCTGGGCGCCGTGGTCGGCCAGCTGATCGTGTTCGCCGCATACTACCCGCACTATAAGGCCACTGAGGATGCCGACGCGATTTTCGGCACATTCAGCACGTCCGACGCATACGGCTCCCGCGTGAACTACTTCATCAACGAATTCTTCGGCACTTTGATGCTGGTCCTGTGCGCCCTGTGCTGCCTGACCCTGCCGTGGGGCGAGGCGAATCCTGCGGCCGCATCCATCGTGGTCGGCTTCATCGTGTGGGGCCTGGTCACGTCGCTGGGCGGCCCGACCGGTCCTGGCCTGAATCCTGCCCGCGATCTGATGCCGCGTCTGCTGCACCAGCTGCTGCCGATCCCGTCGAAGGGCTCCTCTCGCTGGAACGAAGCGTGGATTCCGGTCGTCGCCCCGATCTGCGGCGCGATCGTCGGCGCATGGCTGTACAACATCCTGTTCGTCGTCGCCTGATTCGATACGCGTCCTTTCGATAAAGCCGAACGAAGCTGAAAAGCTGAGCAAGGCTGAACGAATCCAAACAAACGGCCCGCGGCATCCCGCCCGGGCCGTTTTCCATGCCAAGATCCCGACATTCAATCCCGACATTCAATTCGACGTCCCAGATTCAATCCCGCTGGCCAATCCCGCCGTCCCCAACCGTAAGCGCCGCGCAAACATCACGATTTGAGCGGCCGATATGTTTTAATGCGCTATATGCACGCGTTTGAAGAATCCTCGCATCCGGATACCGCGCCTTCCGTCGTCGGCCGTTTCGCGCCCTCCCCGACGGGGCGCATGCATATCGGCAATGTGTACGCGGCGCTCGCCGCCTGGCTGGGCGCCCGTGCGCGAGGCGGCCGCATTCTGCTGCGCATTGAGGATATCGACGGCCCGCGCGTGGTGAAGGACGCGGACCGTTGGATCATGGACGACCTGCATTGGCTGGGCCTTGACTGGGATGGCGAGCCCGTATACCAGTCAAGGCGTTTGGACTTGTATGAGGCGGCGTTGCGGCATCTGATCGACAAGGATGCGGCGTATCCTTGTTTTTGCTCGCGTGCTGATATTCGTGCCGCGTCCGCCCCGAACGAGGGCGATGGCTTTCTGATTTACCCGGGCACATGCCGCAGCCTTTCTGCGCAGGAGCGTCAGGCTCGTGTTTCGGCCGGGGCCCGTCATTCGTGGCGTGTTCGTGTGCCCGGGGATGCGGCGGACCCGCGTGACGTGGTGTGTTTTGATGATGCGGTGTTCGGCGCGCAGTCGTTCAGTCTGTCCCGCCAACTGGGGGATGTGGTGGTGTGCCGTTCGGATGGCCTGTTCGCCTATCAGCTTGCGGTAACGGTGGATGATTTGATGATGGGCGTGACGCAGATCGTGCGCGGCCGGGATCTGCTGCGTTCGACGGCGATCCAGTTGTGGATCCGTGGTTTGCTGACTGATTCGGTGACTTCGGTTGGAATGATGCAGCCGTCTGGAATGGCGGTGCCGGCTGAAAAGGCGTTGCCGTCTGGAATGATGTCGGAGACTGGTGCGGCGTCGTTGTCGGGTGCCGTGTCGCCGTTGGACGGCCCGACACCGCTTGAATTCATCCATCTTCCGTTGGTTGATGCGCGGGATGGTCGCCGTATGGCGAAGCGTTTGAATTCAGTGGACATGGGCCGGATGCGGGATGAGGGCGTTTCGCCGGAGGAAATCGTCGGCTATTGCGCGTGGCTGCTTGGCGTGATTGACGAGCCGACGCCATGCCTTCCGTCTGATCTGCTGCCGGTGATGGATTGGGGCCGCGTGTCGGCGGATGGCGTGCAGGACCGGGTGGCGACGCGATATTGATTGCGGAGTGCGGATTGTGGATTGCGGCCATGTTAGGGCTGTAATGCTTGAAACTGTAACGTTTTCAGGCAAGTCCCAACGCTGTCGGCAATACCTTCGCCGTTAATCTTTTCCCGGCTTATGCGTTTCTTGTAGCGGTTTCATGATTTTCCGCTCGATTTCCTGAAACTTAAGCATCTTGCGTGACCTGTCGTCGGGCTTCATTGCGGCCGTGTCGAGATGATTCTCTGAACGCAGACATGCCGGTGTCCCGGCCTGCATTGGGCTGTTGCGTGGTGTTTCTGGCAGGCTGCGCAATCCGCCATGGCCTTTCCTGTCGGGCTCGTATGCCGCGTCCGATTTTCCTTCCGTGCCATGGTGTTGCGAGGTTCGCTAAAACCCGCCATTCCCCGCTTTTCCGGGGGGGGGTATCGGGGGTTGATGCTTTTTTCATTGCCGTCAACAATGGGGTGTTGACATTACTGTGTGCGGCGTAAGCCGCATGTGGGATTGCTTTCTGCATTCGGAATCAATCCGAACGGCAAGGATGCGGGAATGGGGAACTCATGCGCAATATGCATCGGACGACTGACGAGGATGTAGCTCTCAGGAGCACAAGTCGCCTGCATCGCCATGGACTGTTGGGATGCCTGGTGGCACTGCTGGCGTGCGTAGGAATGGTCTGCCCCATGCTCGCCGTGCCTACCGAAGCTGAGGCTGAGGTTTCCGATCATACCGTGCCGGGGGTCACGCCACTGGGCACTGAAGTCGACCTGTTCGATTATTGGCTATCAAGTCAGGATGAGAAGGATAACAAGACGGTCGCAGACTATACGAGGCAGGGCATAGACTATAAAACTCTTGGTATCAATGATGGACATTTCCTGCTTTTCGCTAACGGCATGGGCAGTGAAAGATGCGCAAATGCTGATTGCATCGCGACATCGAATAACTCCAATATGTGGACAGAAAGTGCCCAACCTCGTACGGGCATTGTGGAAGATAGATTGGGAGCTGACGGTTACCCGTCGCTGAATTCTGACAATACCGGTAGCAATGAGTCGTTAGCCTATTTGTTTGATACTCAAACCGAGTCTCAGGGCAAGGAGTCATTCCCTGATGTTTCAAATCTGCTGCGGGTAGATGAGGCCGGGTATTACTCATATTCCAGTCGTGATAATTTTGCGGAAATCAATACAAGAGACGAAGGAAAATCTTCGTTTATTTTGTATGATGCTCCTGGCGTGCAATCTGGTGGTGCCAGTAACGAGAACGGTCAGTTTTTCCCGTTCAATACTGGTGATCAGGTCTTTTCTGAACAGGGGAATGTGCTGGTCCCCAACAGTCAGGTTACGTCAACTTATAAGGCAATCAACCATTATTTTGGTTTGAAGATGAGCACGCGTTTCGTGCAGCAGTATGGCGGCCATACCGATAGCAATCAGAACACTGAAGTCACCTACAACTTCTCCGGCGACGATGATGTGTGGGTATTCATCGATAACAAGCTGGTCGGCGACCTGGGCGGCATTCACAATGCGTCATCGTTGCAGATCAACTTCCGTACCGGTGAAGTGATTGTGTACCAGGATAATAATGGGGATAATGAATACGATCCGCTGTCTGACCGGCGCTATCGGGCCACAACGCTGAAAAACCTGTTTAACCTGCAGGACGATACGTTCGCCGATAACACCTATCACACGTTGGACTTCTTCTATTTGGAACGCGGCAACGTCGATTCCAACATGAGCCTGCGCTACAACCTTGTGTATGTGCCGGAAAGCGGCATCACCAAGGTCGATCAGGACGGAAAACCAGTAGTTGGCGCCATGTATCAGCTTTCGGCGGCTGATGGTGATTATCAGCCGTTGACAGACTCTAACGCATATACGGTTCGAGGTACGACGGACGCGAGAGGCCGCATCGTGTTCACGGATGATAAGGATGAGCCTCTTTCACTCGCTGATTTGAGACTGAAGAGCGAGTATTACGTTTTGAAGGAAACATCGGTGCCTGCCGGGTATCGAACCGGTCCTGAAACGCATCTTCGTTTTTCCGATGTGGGCAATAGTGGGAATGATGGCCCGAGCCTGCTGCTGTCATCTAACCCGTGGGAGTCCGGAAGTTACGCGCAGGCGCATTCGTTGCAGACTGCGCCGGATCTCATCCAGCTGCCGAACGGAAAGAGCGTGAACCCTGCACCAGTTGCGGCAGGCGGACAGGGCGGCACGCTGTTTGTGGTCGTAATGCAACGCCAAACGGACGGCAACGGTAATCTTATGCCTTTGAACAATGCCGATTCTTGGCTTCCGATTTTCGGCGATCCGTTGGATGGATGGACCAAAGCCGGGTCCAATTCCATTGAGTCGGTAATTGAGACAGCCCAGAAGACGAAGAACAATGTCTTCACGCTCGGTTCCGGCGGTGCCATGCAGATGAATCTGGAGAATTTGCCGGGTGACGTCATGTCGTACTATTGGGTGGCGCAAGAGAACGACAAAAATCTCGACGAAACCGTGCGCTACACCGTCGGTGTTTTCTACACGGATGCGGACACTTTGGAGCAGGCGAATGCTCAGAATACCTGGTATGTGGAATCCAATGGGCAGAATCCAGGTGATGACGATTATTTCAGTCGCGTGTTCTCCACGACGGTATACACGGCGAATATCAATAACCGTTTGCTTGTGCAGAAGCAGTCGCCGGAAGGCACGCCGATTAACGGTGCTAAATTCGCCTTGTATGAGGCAGATTCAAATTCTGTGAATGATTCAAGCTATGAAACAGATGGTACCGTCACCATTAACAATGGTGCGACTCCGTATCAGACAGCGACCACCGGAGATTTGAGCAGCGTGTTGCCGGATGTGACGGCTGGTGCAGCCGTATTCACTGATTTGGACGTGCCGATGGAAGGGCAGGCCACCTATTATTTGGTCGAATCCACAGCGCCGAACGGATATGAGAAAAACGTGAAGGCAACCAAGATCATTGTGGATAACACTGGTGCCGCCAGCGCCGTATACGCGGATGCAGGAAAGGATAATGACGGCATTCGTGTCGAGCGAGGCGTGGGCAAACTGGTGCACAGCCTGCGGCAGTTCGCGACGGATGATTCCGTGGACTCGACGTTGCATAACCTCACCGCGCAGTTGCAGACATCGGAAACAGCTCCGAATGGTAGTACGCAGTGGACGACCGCTCCCGGCGATGCGACGCACCTGCAATACGCGGGTGCCCGAAACGAATGGTGGTACAGTGAACAGGCTGACGGTAGTTCTCAGCATCGTGTGACGTTCGGTACCGATAGCGGTTGGTCCCGTCTGCTTGTGAAACAGTGCGATCAGCATAAGGTAAACGGTTATCTGCAGGATATACCTAGTAACATGGATATCGCCGGACTGTTCTCCGGCACCGTATTCGTGCAGGTGACTGATACTCCGATCGGTTCGCTGCAGGTCAACAAACAGCTGAATAACGGTGGCACGTTGCCGGGGAACGCTTCGAATCAGGATTTCACTTTCCAGACTGTGCTGACAGGCGACAACGGTCTTGCTGGACAAACGGTTACGGCCACTGTGTATGACGCTACGAATAATGAAAAAACAGGTGTGACCGTTCAGAGCACATTTGCTGTAGTGGAGGATAAGAAGGCTGCGACCGCAAACCTGTCCATTACGATGAAAGCCGACCAGTATTTCGTAATCGAAGGATTGTCTGCTGGCTACATCGTAGGGAACAACGTTGACCTTCCCGCTTGCAATGAGACCGATAATATCTGCGGCGTCACCTACGCGGTGTCCGAAGATTCGGAGTCGGCAAAGGGATATACTCCAAGCTTCACGGTAAACGGTGAAGTTGCCACCGCTGAGAACGGCCAGGTCACAGGAATGATCACTCCGGATACGAATCCTGGCACAGTCGGATCACAAGTCGGTGCTCCAGGATGGGCGCCCGGCCAAAGCGTGGTCGTGACGAATACGTATGCGCAGGAGACGACTGCTTCCTTCAATATTGTGAAGAATCTTGATGGACGTGATTGGGCGGATGGCGATTCCTTCCAGTTCACGGTCACGCCGGATGATGATACAGCGAATTCGATCGGCACCGACGTCATGCTTCCAGACGAGAGTGACGGCATTGCAATCGATTCGGAGAGCAATGTCATAACGGTGACTGTCGATAATAAAGACAAGTTCAACGGATCTCAATCTCAGCGTTCAAAGGCATTGCCTGATTTCACCTTCAAACAAGCCGGCACATATGTTTTCAAGGTGAAAGAGTCTGTTCCTAAGGACACAGGTTCTCTGCAGTATGACGCAAGAACATACACCGTCACGTTCACGGTATCGCCAAATGCTGAAGGCGCACTGACGGCAAAAGTTACATGCGCGCCTGATAGTGGTGTCGCCACGAGAGCGGCAGGCGCCGCCACATTCACCAACAAGTATGTTGGCGTGTCTTCGCTGCCATTAACCGGTGGCGATGCGACGGCTCGTAACTGGATTCTGTCCGGCGGCGGTCTGCTGCTGTTGGCCGGTGCCGGTTGGCTTCTGGCACGGAGGCGTGTCATGTAGGCGATCGGATGCGTGTGATGGGTCGCGGTAAGCGGCGATTCATCACACGGAAACAGGATTTCCCGCCCATTATCACCGTTCCGATGGGTTTGGGAGAAAGCACTAGGAGCGGTGACGACAAATAATTTCTCAATTTTGCCACTTAAGGAAGAGAGCAAGGAGAGATCATGATGAAGGACACGTGGAAGCGCATATGCGCCGTCGCGGCCTCAGCCGCAATGGCCATCGCCGGCCTAGCCGTCGGAGCCACCTCCGCCAATGCTGCGGTACCTACCGACCAGACCATCACTATTACATCTGGTAGCGAAAATAACGGTGTGGTAAAAGGACATACGTTCAAGTATGTACAGATTGCCGAATATCCAGCTGAGAATACCAAAGGGCTGTATACGGTGGACGATAAGACGGTCAACGCTGCGGTCAGGAGCGCAGTGGGAACTGCACTGAGCACTACTGATATGCCGGTTACCGTGCCTGACGGCATGGACCCGCTGGTTTGGGCTCAGAATCAGGACAGTCCGCTGGATGACAGTTCGGATTTCCCATGGGATGCCGACAGCACCTCCCGCAAGTTTGCGGATGCATTGGTTGAGCTGTTGGACACCCCGGCAAACACCAACATCTGGACTTCTACTAGTGCTGCAGTGGGTGATAGCTTGACCATTGGAAGTTTGCTCGGTGGCCTGTATTTGATTGTAGATACCACTTCGCCTGCTGATCCTAAAGCGACCGATACTTTGCCGATGTTGGTCGGTACGCCTAATACAGCATTTGGCGTTGAAGGCACGGTTGTGGTGAAGAATCAGCGGACCGACACTGCGCCAGAAAAGACAGTCACTGATGATACTAGCGGTTCCGTGACTGTCGGTGATACCTTGACTTACACCATTACCGGTGAGATTCCGTCGACTACTGACCAAGGTGAAGATTACACGTATGTATTCAGCGATTACGCTTCCGCCGGTCTGAGCATTAATATCAGCAAGGAAAATGTCAAGGTTTACTACATAGGAGCAGAGGATACTGAAACACCAGTTAATGATTACACAGTTGCGTCGGACTATGATACCGACGGCGACAGTGTTGTAACAGGTCAAGGTTCTGATGCAAAACGTGATCAGCCTACCTTCACCGTAACGCTGGGTAAAACAACCTTGGACGACCTGCAGGATTATGCCGGCAAAGCTCTGTATGTCCGGTATGATGCCACGGTGACACCGGAGGCTCCAATCAGCGGGATTACCAACTCCGCAATCATTTCGAATGATGGCGATGCTTCTGAACCCGGCACCTCTCCTGAAATCGTTACCACGCCGTTCGAGTTCACCAAGGTCGAAGCTTCGGACGGCAAGACTCCGATTCAGGGCGCAACCTTTACTATCGCTGTAACTCTTGGTACTGACACTAAGGAGTTGCCTGCAAACTATGTCAAGACAGCTACCTCCGATGAAGACGGCGTTGTGAAGTTCGCAGGTTTGGCTGACGGCACCTACACAATCACCGAAACCGGGACACCGACAGGCTACATGGATACCGGCCTGTCCTTCACAATTATGGTTAAACATGATGTAGTGCAGAAGGTGACCGTTGACAGCGAAAGCTCTTCGTGGAACGTTGACCTCGGCCTTGTCGATCAGGCTGCCAACGGTGGTGGCGTCACCGTGAAGAATTCCAAGAACATTTCCCAACTGCCGCTCACCGGCGCTGCAGGCACCGCCCTGTTCACCGTCGTCGGTCTGTTGGTCGCGGGTGCCGCCGTGGCGCTGTATGCGAAGTCCCGCAAGCTGCGCAACAACATGCGCATCTGAGACCGAGCGGTCCGCATCGGCGGTAACGCCAGTCGATGATGCCGCATCAATGTTGCCGATCGGCAATGCCGAATTGGTGGCGTCCAACCAGTGACGCCAAGACAGGCAATGCCAAAAAGCTAACGCCCAACCGGCATCGCTAAGCGGCATCATCCAACCAGTAAACCGCAACAGAGGCTGACATGAGAGCAACGATCCCATGTCAGCCTCTGCGGGTATATCAAAAGTCGTAAAATCATCAGTGTCGGCAAGGAGGGGCCATGACTGCCGATCACATGAAATTCGATGGGGGGGGGGGTATTCAGTGATGAAGAAGTCGAATATCTCCGTTCTCTGCCCGCCGTACAGGATGTGAGAAACAATCGCACCATCATCTATTCGCGCGAATTCCGAGACGAATGCCTGACGCGCTACTATGCGGGCGAATCCCCGTCCGCCATATTCCGCAGTGCGGGACTGGATCCGATGCTGGTAGGCCGCAAACGCATCGAACGCTGCATCGCCCGCTGGAAAAGCTTTGCGGAACGGCATCTTCAATCCTTGTCTGGAATCGGAGCCGAATATAAGCTGCCTCAGCCGGATCAGTCCGACGAAACGGTATCGAAGGAACTGGATGTCAAAACATGCATACTGATCATCACACAGCAGGCGCGGTGCATTCAGCGTCTTAGGCAGGAAATCAGCCGACTCCGGGCGGAAAACAATGATCCGGCGTCCGACCATCGGAATGACGGCGACCCGGCAGATGCCGTCGGCGGGGACGACCTTGCCTATGAAGACGCCGCTTATGAAGACGTCGCTTATGGCGACGTTGCGCATGGAAACGTCATCCAAAAGGGCGTCCGGCGATGAAATCACGTCAACAGCCTGCGCATGCGACGTCAAAGCGGCATCGTCGTGAGACCACGCGCGACGACGTCGCATGCAATGGAACGGCTGTGCCGCAATCATTCGAAGACCTCATCAACATCGCGGACGTCATCGGCCGGCAACGCGCCGTCAGAAGAAGATTCCTGCGGCTGCGCATCATTTCATTGATCATGCTGCTGGCCGCGCTCTGCATTATGGCGTATCCGGTCGTGTTGCAATATCGTTCCGGCCTCCAGCAATCGGGCACGTCGGAAACCGTGAGCGATACCGTCGCCGGCTGGCCCTACCCGCAGGCGGAGGAATCGATCAAGGCGGCGTGCGCATACAATAGGCGTCTCGCCCAATCCGGACAGCCTGTTTTGGGTGAGGCGAAAGATCCTTTCGCTTCCGCTGCGGGGCGCTCGCAAAGCAGCGACGATGATTCCGCTTCCGCTGCGGACGACGAATATCAATCATTGTTGAATGTCGCCAATGGCGTGATGGGATCGGTCAGGATCCCCGAAATCTCCGTCGATCTGCCGATCTATCACGGCACGTCCGAGGCGGCGTTGGCCTCCGGATCCGGCCATTTATACGGCACCAGTCTGCCGGTGGGCGGCAGGAACACGCATGCCGTGCTCACCGGGCATCGCGGGCTCGTCGAAGCGGCGATGTTCACACGACTCGACGAAATGCGCGTCGGCGACGTGTTCTACATCGACGTCATGGACGAAACGCTCGCCTACAAAGTCGACCGCATCACCGTCATCGAACCGGACGACACCGACGCGCTGCGCATCATACCGGGAGAGGACCGCGTCACATTGATGACATGCACGCCATATGGCGTCAACACGCATCGTCTGCTGGTTTCCGGATTGCGGGCGTCGATTCCGGGCGAGGCGCCGGCATTGGAGGATGCGCCGATTGATGCGAGAGGGGTCGGTATCGCGCTTGGATTGGGTGTTCTGCTGATTGGAACGTTGCTTGTTCGACGGCTGTGTGGCGGCGGATGGCATGTGATGCGGCATGGCGAATGGTGGCCGCGCAGGTGGTAGGGAGCTGTATGCAGGCGCGGCGTGCGATTGGCGAATATTGATGAATGTTGACGAGCATCGACGAATGGTGAGGCGGCGTCGCCATCGATGCGGGATACGGCTACAATGAAACACACAATACGAAAGCAGGAAATCGCAGACAAACGTCGATAGCGCGCCGAACGGAGCGTCACGACGTGTCATGGCGCGTCCGTGACGCGTCGATGACGCATCAATGATACGTCGATGATGGTCGACGGCACGCTGATGGCGCGGCATATGGGCATATATGAATCGAGCAAGGGCATGACCGCATACATGGAGCACAAGGATCTGGCCAACGACAGCATTCCGCAGGAGCGGGCAGCGCAAATCGCCGACAACGTGCATCGTGTATTCGATGCGATTCATGCCGCCGAATCCGCTGCAGGCCGCTCGCAGGGCGGCGTGCGATTGCTGGCGGCCACCAAAACGCGCGACGTCGGCGAAATCATGGCCGCCATCGACGCCGGCATCCGCATGATCGGCGAAAACCGGCCACAAGAAGTCATCGCCAAAGCCGAAGGCCTCATCCGTGCCTGCGCCTCCCGCGGCTACCGGCTCGGCGTCGCCTCTACAATGGAAGAACGGTACGGGGATTTCATTCCGTTCCATCTGATCGGACAGCTGCAATCCAACAAAATCAGCAAAGTGCTGCCGTACGTCGATGCCATCGAATCGGTCGACACGTTGCAAACCGCCGAACGCATCGCCCGACGCGCCGCGGCGCAAGGCATCGATGTCGGCGTATTCCTGGAAGTCAACGAATCGGGCGAAGCCTCCAAGTCAGGCTGCGACCCCGATCAGGCGATTGACCTCGCGAACGCGATCGCGGCGCTCGACGGCGTCACATTGCGCGGCCTCATGACCGTCGGCGCGCACGTCGACGACGAACGCATCATCCGCGGGGGCTTCGCGCATCTGCGCGGCCTGCGCGACCGTATTCTCGCTTCCGGCGTGGCCGGCACCGAGCGGTGCGTGGAGCTTTCGATGGGCATGAGCGGCGACATGGCGCTCGCCATCGCGGAAGGCGCGACGATCGTGCGCATCGGCACCGGCATTTTTGGCGAACGCGCATTCAAGTGACGCCTGCTGTGTGACGTGCGCACTTTGCGGCGGTGCTGGGCCGTGCTGCCTGTTTCTGCGGTATGAGGTGTTGCGCTGTCTGTTTTTGCGGCGGTGCCGGGGTGTCGCGTCGCCTGTTTTACGGCGACGCATACCTGCCATGCCTCCGCCATGCGGCCCGGCCTGCATGTTCGTCGCCTGTTCTGCGGCGATGCGTGCCTGTGGATAGGCGTTGGGACGCTACACTGGACGCATGAGAATCGCACGTTTTTCCCACAATGACACTGTCCAATACGCGTTCGTGCAGACCGACGAAAACGACGGGCGCGACTATCTGATCGCCCTCGACGGGCATCCTCTTCTCGGAGACCAGGTCGCGCCGACCGGCGAACGGTATCCCGTCGACGGCGAAGGCATCCGCCTGCTCGCCCCCGTCATTCCGTCCAAAGTGTACGGTCTGGCGAAAAACTATGAAGCGCATGCGCAGTTCATGCACGAATCCGGCCATTCCGACATCGCGCACGCGCCGGAAGACATGGTCATCTTCATGAAACCGTCCACCTCCGTGATCGGGCCGGACGACCCGATCGTGATTCCGCCATGCTCGAACAACATGAATTTCGAGCCCGAAGTGGCCGTTGTGATGGGCCGCATCGCCAAGAACGTGCCGGTGGAGAAGGCCATGGACTACGTGCTGGGCTTCACCTGCGTCAACGATGTGACGCTGCGCGACGTGCAGGGCTTCGATCCGGCGTGGACGCGCGCCAAGGGCTTCGACACGTCCTGCCCGCTCGGCCCGTGGATCGTGACGCGCGACGACCTCGATTGGAAGGACGCGAAGATCTCCTTCACGTTGAACGGCGCCGACGTCGCCGAGGCGAGCGGCACGACGGCGAACCTGATCCACGGCATTCCGGAGCAGATCGCGGCGATTTCGTCGTTTGCGACGCTGCTGCCGGGCGACGTGATCATGACGGGCACGCCGCATGCGTCGGGCCAGCTGCAGCCGGGCGACGAGGCTGTCGTGCACGTTGACGGCATCGGATCGCTGCGCAATGTGGTGGTGCGCGGCTGACGTCGTCGCTATTCGATAGTTGATATTTGACGGAATCCGATTCCGCTGATTGCCGCTGGCTGGTTTTCCGAATATTCGTCGGCATATCGTCGGTTCGCGGGATTCTGCGGAATCCTGCGGGGTTTTGCGGGATTTGCAGGATTTGCGGGATGTGGTCGGATGCTGGCGAATGTCATCGAATAAGAATGTGAATGTGCTGTAATGCGCGGTGTTTCATGTGAAACACCGCGCATTTTTAAAACTTGAGTCGATTTCGCTCAAGTTTTGGGAATAGAGTGGTCGGAAAGCCTGTTGAGCATATCAGACAACGACAGCGCGGCTGCAATCCTGAAAACGGGAAAGCCGCCGCCAATGGAGGATGATATGGAACAGAAGTTCACAACAATGGCGCAGGAAGCCATCGGCGACGCCATCCAAAGCGCATCGGCGGCGGGCAACGCCCAAATCGAAACATTGCATGTGGTGGACGCCCTGCTGCGCCAACAGCAAGGCGTCGTCACCGCGCTCATCCAAGCGGCGGGCGGAAATCCGCAAACCATCGGCGCCGCAGTGCGCAACGCCCTCGTCGCGCTGCCCTCGGCCAGCGGCAGCAGCACGACGCAGCCTCAGGCCAGCAGGCAGCTCAACGCCGCCATCGCACAGGCCGAAAAGGAAATGCGCGACATGGGCGACGAATACGTCTCCACCGAACACCTGCTCATCGGCATCGTCGCAAGCAAACCGAATCAAAGCGCGGACATCTTCAACGCGAACGGCGTCACCGCCGAAGCGCTGCGCAAAGCCGTGCCCGGCGTGCGAGGCGGCGCGAAAGTCACCAGCCCCGACGCGGAAGGATCCTACAAGGCGCTCGAAAAATATTCGACCGACCTGACCGCGGCCGCAAAAGACGGCAAACTCGACCCCGTCATCGGGCGCGACCAGGAAATCCGCCGCGTCATACAGATTCTGAGCCGCCGGACGAAGAACAATCCCGTGCTGATCGGCGAGCCCGGCGTCGGCAAGACCGCAGTCGTCGAAGGCCTGGCCCAGCGCATCGTCGCAGGCGACGTGCCGACCACGCTGCAAAACAAGCGGCTCATCAGCCTCGACCTCGGCTCCATGGTGGCAGGCTCCAAATATCGTGGCGAATTCGAGGAACGATTGAAGTCCGTGCTGGAGGAAATCAAGAAATCCGACGGACAGATCATCACGTTCATCGACGAAATCCACACCATCGTCGGCGCGGGCGCAGCCGAAGGCTCCATGGACGCAGGCAACATGCTCAAACCGATGCTGGCGCGCGGCGAACTGCGCCTGATCGGCGCGACCACGCTGGACGAATATCGCGAAAACGTCGAAAAGGATCCGGCGTTGGAACGTCGATTCCAGCAGGTGTATGTCGGCGAGCCAAGCGTGGAAGACACCATCGCCATCCTGCGCGGCCTGAAGCAGCGTTACGAGGCGCATCACAAGGTCACCATCGGCGACGACGCGCTCGTGGCCGCGGCGACGCTGTCCAACCGGTACATCTCCGGCAGGCAGCTGCCCGACAAGGCCATCGACCTCGTCGACGAAGCGGCCGCGCACCTGCGCATGGAACTCGACTCCAGCCCGGAGGAAATCGACGAACTGCAGCGCAAGGTCACCCGACTCGAAATGGAGGAAATGCAGCTGCGCAAGGCCGAAGACCCCGCCTCCAAAGAGCGCCTCGGCAAACTGCAGGCCGACCTCGCCAACACGCGCGAACAGCTCAGCGGGCTCAAGGCGCGCTGGGACGCCGAACAGGCGGGACACAACAAAGTCGGCGACCTGCGCGCACAACTCGACGCCAAGCATGTGGAAGCCGACAAGGCCACGCGCGAAGGCGACCTGGAAAAGGCAAGCCGCATCCTATACGGCGAAATCCCGGCGATTCAGAAGGAATTGGCGGCGGCGGAAGCGGCGGCTTCGGAGGGGGCCGGCGCTGGTTCTGATGGGGCTGGTGTCGGTGCTGGTATTGGTGCTGGCGGCGCGGCGAACGAGCCGATGGTGCCCGACCATGTGGACGCCGACTCCGTGGCCGGCATCGTCGCGGAATGGACGGGCATCCCCGTCGGGCGGCTCATGCAAGGCGAAAACGAGAAACTGCTCAGCATGGAAGAACAACTCGGCAAGCGCGTGATCGGCCAGCGCGAAGCCATCGCGGCGGTCTCCGACGCCGTGCGGCGCTCGCGTGCCGGCATCTCCGACCCGAACCGCCCGACCGGATCGTTCCTGTTCCTGGGACCGACCGGCGTCGGCAAAACCGAACTGGCGAAGGCGCTCGCCGACTTCCTCTTCGACGACGAACGCGCCATGGTGCGCATCGACATGAGCGAATACATGGAGAAAGCCTCCGTGTCGCGGCTCATCGGCGCGGCGCCGGGCTACATCGGCTATGAGGAAGGCGGTCAGCTGACCGAAGCCGTGAGGCGGCGTCCGTATTCGGTGGTGTTGTTCGACGAGGTCGAAAAGGCGCATCCGGAAGTGTTCGACGTGCTGCTGCAGGTGCTTGACGACGGCCGCCTGACCGACGGGCAGGGCAGGACCGTGGACTTCAAGAACACGATCCTCATCATGACCTCGAACCTGGGCTCGCAGTTCCTCGTCAACCCCGACATGGACGCGGAATCCAAGCGCAAGGCCGTGATGGACGCCGTGCACATGCAGTTCAAGCCGGAATTCCTCAACCGACTCGACGAAATCGTGATGTTCCATCCGCTGACGCGCGACGAACTCGGCGGCATCGTCGACATTCAGGTGGCGCAGGTCGCCGCCCGCTTGAGCGAACGCCGCATCAAACTGGACGTGACCGCAGTCGCCCGCGAATGGCTGGCCGACGCCGGATACGACCCGGCATACGGCGCACGCCCGCTGCGTCGACTCGTACAGACCGAAGTCGGCGACCAGCTGGCCCGCATGCTGCTCGCCGGGCGCGTGCACGACGGCGACACCGTACGCGTCGATCAGACCGGCGGCGAACATCTGGAACTGTCGGTTTCGGGCGGCGTCGGAGCGGAGGCTGGTTCGGGTGCTGCCGGTGACGGCGGCGTCCATGTAGACGGCATCAGCGAAGACTAAGCGAACCGGGCCGGTCAATCCGGCCCGGCCAACCAATGGGCCAGTCCGGCCCATCCAATCCAGCGGGCCCGTCCAGTCCGGCAGGCCCATCCAGTCCGGCGGGCCCATCCAATCTGGCAGGACAGACCAATCTGGTGGGCCAGACCAATCTGGTGGGCCAGACCAATCTGGTGGGCCTGTCCAGTTTGGCCTGTCTAATCCGGCGGGCCTGTCCAATCCGGCGGGCCTGTCTAATCCGGCGGGCCCGTCCAGTCCGGCAGGCCTGTCCAATCCGTCCCAATCAATCCAACGGGCCAGTCCAATCTGCCCAACCGATCTGACAGGTCCGTTTGATTGGGCCTGACCAACCCGGCAGACCTGTCCAATCCGGCCTGTCCAACCCGGCCTGACCAATCCAACGGGCCCAGTCAATCCGATATGCTCGTCCAATCTGACCCGTCCAATATGGCCCAACCAGCCCGACCGTCCAGTCCAACCGGTCAATCTTTCTCGACCTGCCGCACCGCATTGGCCGGCTTACCGGAATGGCAATGCTAATCCATCGGCGCCTGCAAAAACCGCTGCCGGCCGCCATCTGCCGGCAGCGATTTATTCTGCTCGCCGTCCTCTCGGCATCATCAGTCTGCGTGCATTTCGTTCACATAAGGTGCGGAAATCATACGTGACCGTATGTAAGGATCTGACCGCGACGCTGTCCCAACGCGCGGGCCACCATGGTCACAAAAGCGTCCGTCGACTGCTGGTTCGCCAAATCAGTCTTCGTGGCGACCAGCACGTGCCATCCCAAATGCTGCAAACGGTTACGCTTATGAAGATCGGCGTTCCAACGCTGCTTGTCATAATGATATTCGCCGTCATATTCCACGGCGATACGCTCATCCGGGTAAGCCATGTCCACGGTTCGGATGCAATGTTCTTCAATGTCCACAATGGGGAAATTCACTCTTGGACATGGCAGGTTCCGATCCAAAAACTTCAGCCGCAGCAGCGATTCCTGCGGCGAATCCGTGCCTTCGACACTTCGGGCCAGGGCAGCCTTGCATGTTCTCGAACCGGTGAAGCGTGACAGGCCGGATATGTAATCGCAAAGTTCCTGATGCGTCAGTTGGCGAAGGCCATCATGGTGGCATGTAAGAAAATCCATGGCGATCGTGAGCGAATCCTGCGTGGTGAACTGCGCCATCTGGCAAATGGCCTGTTGCGGGGTGACCGCCATGACCAGTTCATCGGGTGCTGCCGCGTAGGTCATTTCCTGATGCCACACATGTGCCTGCACGCCTTGAAGCTTGGATTTTTCCGCGGCGTTGCCGACCGTGACATGTAGGGTATCGCACGGCAAGGTGGTATCAAGCCGAACGGTGAGGCCCGCCAAACGAAGTGCGGTGATATGACTGAAAACCAGAGGCCGCTTGGTTCGGGAAACGGCTTTTCGGCATGCGATTTGTGTCTGCCGTGCAAGTTCCTGGGCTTGCGTGATGGTGAAGAATCCGTTGATATCGTCCATACTCTGACGGTATCGGGGAATCGTCCTAGGCGGGTACGTTTCCCGAAAAATGGTGGATTATTCCAAGAAGGCCGGAATTTCCACATTTCTGATGCTTAAGAAATGTGGATAACCGGCATTGCCGTTCTGTATTGAAGGAAAACGAAGGGCTTCAGCGGACCCAAAAGAGCGCATGAAAACCGTACCGAAAATTCAGTGGGCACTTTTTGCGTTCACTGGGCACTTGAAAATGGGTTTTTAACCTCTGAAAGGCCGTTATACCCGAAAACGAGTGCCCAGTGAACGCAAAAAGTGCCCACTGAATGAGCCACACTCTGGTTTTGCGTTATGAAAGGAAAACCTGCGGGGCTTTCATGAAGTTCTCGGCGCAGCGTTCGGCGCAGAAATAGTAGGTTTTGCCGTCAAGCTCGCGGCGGATCGCCTCGGCGTTGACGGCGACGGTCATGCCGCATACCGGGTCGATGGCGGTTTCGGCTGCGTTCGGGTCAGCCTGCTTCATCATGTGCATTGCATGCTCCTTATTGTCGGGATTATTGGGGGTGTCATTGCCGAAATTGCGGGGGCTGTCTGCGCGGCGGGTGTTGGCCTCGCCCTGCAGATGGGTCATATTCGTGTGCTCGTCGATGATGATTTGGGGATCGCCGGCGGTGGCACGGCCGCTGTTCGCGTTCGCGGCGGTTGCGGATCCGGCATCGCGGGCATGGCCGACCAACCGGTCGTCCGCCAACTTCGCACCGTTCAAGCGATTCGCGTTCAATACCAGGCACACGGAAGAAAGCGCCATCGCCAATCCGGCGATCATCGGGCTCAGCAGCCATCCCGTGAACGGATACAGCAATCCTGCGGCAATCGAAATGCCGATGACGTTGTATCCGAACGCCCACAGCAGGTTTTCGCGAATATTGCGCACCGTCACATGCGACAGGTTCATCAGGCGGATCACGCCGCGCAGGTCGCCGTTCATCAGCGTCACATCGGCGGACTGCATCGCGACATCCGTGCCGGTGCCGATCGCAATGCCCAAATCAGCCTGCGCCAAAGCGGGGGCGTCATTGATGCCGTCGCCGACCATCGCGACCAGCCCATGCTGGCCGGCCGCGTCGCGCTCCGCCTGCAGACGTTCGATCCAATATGCCTTGCCGTCGGGGCGCACTTGCGTGATCACCGTGTCGATGCCGACCTGTCGGGCGATGGCGGCCGCGACTTCGGCCTTGTCGCCCGACAGCATCACCGTGCGGATGCCGGCCGCGCGCAAAGCGGCGATCGCTTCGCACGAGCCGTCCTTGATGGAATCATGCTCATAGGAAGGACGGTCGAACGTGGTGTCGGCGTCGATGATGCCGCGTGTGATCGTGCCGGTCTTGTCGAAGACCACCGTGCGGATGTCGCGCGCCTGTTCGAGGGCCTTCGCCGACGTGACAAGCACGCCGTTCGTGGCGCCCAGACCGCTGGCGGCGGTTACGGAAAGCGGCGTGGCAAGGCCAAGCGCGCACGGGCAGGCGATGATCAGCACGCTGACGGCGGTCACCAGCGCGTGAGGAAGTGCGGGCTGCGTGCCGGACGACAGCCAGATCGCGAACGTCCAAATGGCGATGATCATGACCGCGGGCACGAAAATACGGGCGATGCGGTCGGCGAGACGCTGCACCGGCGCTTTTGTGGCCTGCGCGCGCGAGACCATCGCGACGATCTGCGCAAGCACCGTGTTGCCGCCGACCTGTGTGGCGCGCATCAGAATATTGCCGGTGAGGACGACGGTCGCGCCGGTAAGCGTGGTGGACGGGGCGGGGGCATTTTGTCTGTTTTGTCCGTTTTGGCCGCCTGTTTCCTGCGTGCCGGCGTTTTTGATGACAGGCTTGGCTTCGCCGGTGATCATGGATTCGTCGACCGTGGCTTCGCCGGCGATCAGTACGCCGTCGACGGGGATGCGCTCGCCTGCACGGACGGTGATCAGGTCGCCCGGGGTGATCTGGTTGATGTCGACGTCGGTCAGATGCGCGGGGTCGAGCCAGAGGTGTGCGGCTACGGTGTTCGGGATTGCGTTGCCTGCGTCGTATGCGCCGTCGAATCGATGCGCGATACGCGGACGCAGCCGGATCAGCGATTGGATGGCTTTGCCTGTGCCTTCGCGAGCCTTGGTCTCCAGCAGTCGGCCGACCAGCACAAGCGTGATCACCGTGCCGACCGATTCGAAATACGGTTCGCGTGTGCCTTCCGGCAGCAGCGGCGAAGCGACGCAGACGACCAGGCTGTACAGATATGCGGCGGTTGTGCCGAGCGCGACCAGCGAATTCATATCCGGATCGCGGTGGATCAGCGCGGACCAGCCGACGCGGTGAATCGGCGCGCCGCAGTAGAACATGACCGGCGTGATCAGCGCGGCCTGCAGCCACGGATTCATCAACCAGTGCGGCACGAGGTCATGATTGATCATCGCCAGCATCATCGGCACGAATACCGGCAGGGTGAGTACTGTGCCGATGATGATCAGATGGGTCAGATGCTTGATTTCTTTGACGCGTTCGGCGGATTCGCGCTGTTCCGCGGCCAGTGCGTCGTCGGTGTTGGTGCTGCTGCCGGTGTTACCGGTGTTGGCGCCGTTGCTGCAGGTGCTGGCAGTGTTGCCGGTGTTGCACGTGTTGGCAGCGTTGCTGATGTTGGCGGTGTTGCCGACGGCTGCGTTCAGGTCTGCAGGAATGTCGATGGTCGGCGCCGCGCAGCATGAGGGGATGCCGCCATGTGCCGCGTCCTTTTTGGCCGTGCCGATCGTACCGATTGCATTTTCTGCGGCGCTGCCGCTTTCGCCGTCCGTCGTGACGCGCAGCAATCCGTGCACCATATTCATGCCGCATGCGAACGGATAGTCTCCGGGCTGCAGCGCGGGCAGCTGCACTTCGGTTGCGGCGTTGCCCGGCAGCATCACGTCGAGTCCGAGGTCTGCGAACACCACATGCGACGTGCATTCGCCGCTTTCCTGCCGGTCGAAGGTCAATGTGATCGGTATGCCGGGCCGCATTTCGATGAGTGCCGGTGAGTATCCGCCTTTGACGGTGATGACGGCGGTCTGCATGCCGTCGGCCAGCGCGCCGGCCGCGCCCTTTCTTGGGGCGAAGAAGAATCGTATGACGCCCCAGGTCAGCAGCGCCGCGATGATGATCGCCGTGATCGCAGCGGGCCAATCGATGTTCGGCATGCCTCCTCCTTGTCTCTCTCTCTGATGGTTCCTTGCTTCTTGCCGATATTGATTATTCTCTCTGTCAAAGTCGTGTGTTGGCAAGCATATTGCGCGTGCGGCGTACCGGTGTTTTTGTCCGCTTCGTCTGCATTCCTCCGTCCTTGCCGGGGCCGATTGCGGATGTGTCGGAGGAAGTTCGCGCTGCCTGCGCGCGTGTCGGTGGTCTATGGAATCCGGTTTAATAGAACATATGTTCGACAATATTGTGATGGTGCTGCTGCTGATTCTTGTAGCGGCTCTGGGACTTTTCGCCGGCTTCGTGTGGGGGCGTGCGAAAGGTCAGGAGAGCGCGCGTGATGTGAAGTCCTCCGATCTGGACCAGGCGAAGTCGGAAGCGGAGTCCTTGCGCCAGCAGATCGTCGAATTGACGACGCAGTGTGCCGAATATCGTACGCAGGCGGACGGTTTTGGGCAGCAGCTGGCGTATGTGAAGTCGCAGTTGGCTCAGGCGCAGCAGGCCGAGCAGATTCGTATGCAGCATGAGCGCGATCGCATGGCGGCGGAGGCTGAGGCGAAGCGGCAGGATCAGGCGAAGGCTTTGCAGGAGCAGAGCAAGGTGTTGTCGGCGCTGGCGCCGGTGCAGAAGAATCTGGATGCCTTGCAGGAGAAGGTGTCGCAGATCGAAGAGGGCCGCAAGCGCGAGATGGGTGCGCTGGGGGAGCAGCTTAAAGGTTTGAACGAGCAGCAGGCGCGTCTTGATAAGGAGACGAGTTCGCTGTCCGCCGCGTTGCGCAATAACAAGGTGCGTGGCGCGTGGGGTGAGGCGCAGCTGAAGAATATCGTGGAATCCGCTGGCCTGCTGGAACATGTTGATTTTGATACGCAGGTTGTGGTGACCGGCGCTGACGGCAGACAGCAGAGGCCGGATATGGTGGTGCATCTGCCGGGCGGCAAGACCATTCCGATTGATGCGAAGGTGCCATACTCCGATTATCAGAGGGCTTGTGAGATTCCGGATACCGCGTCGGAAGAGGAGTTGAACCGTCGTGCGGAATTGCTGCGAGCCCATGCGAAGGCGCTGCGTGAACATGTGAAGACGTTGGGCGATCGCGCATATTGGAATGCGTTTGATACCGCGCCTGATTTCGTGGTGGCGTTCATTCCGAATGAGGCGTTGCTGCAGGCGGCGTTGGAGACCGATCCGACGCTGATGGATGATGCGTTCTCCCGCAAGGTGGCGTTGACTTCGCCGGTGACGTTGTGGGCGGTGCTGAAGTCGGTGGCGTACGCGTGGCAGCAGCAGAGCCTGACCGATGACGCCAAGCAGCTGTTTGATCTGTCTCGCGAATTGTATGAACGATTCGCAGTGCTTGGCGATCGTGCGTCCAAGTTGGGCACGGCGATCTCCCGAACGGTGGCCACCTACAATCAGTTCGCTTCTTCATTGGAATCCCGCGTGCTGGTGACTGCGCGCAAACTGCAGAAGATCGACGCTGGCAAGGTCATCGAGCCGGTGGAAATGATCGATCCCGACAAGGCGGATGTGAAAGAGCTGTCCGCTCCGGAAGTGGTGACGGATGTGCCGGAGGTGATTGACGCTTCCAAGAATGAGAGCTGATGCGTAATCGTCGACGCAGGTGGCGGCAATGCGAATGGCGGCAATGCGAATGGCGGCAATGCGAATGGCGGCAATGCGAATGGCGGCAATGCGAATGGCGGCAATGCGAAGAGGATTTATTCCTTTCGTTATCCCGCAAAGGTGGCCTGCCGTAAAAAGGGTTTGTCGGAAGGACGGCTTCTCGTAAAGCTTCTTGTAAAGCTTCTCGTAAAGCTTCTCGTAAAGGAGGCTTGTCGTAAAATGATGACTTGGGAATGGGTCGACGCATCGTTGGAAACGCTGGCTGGCGCATTGAGGCGAAGCGTTTTTGACGAGCGGCGTCGGTAGTCTAGATGCTATGACCGAAGAGAAAACGTTCCGCAAGACCGGTGCGGCCCGATCCGGTGCAGTCGATGCAACCATCGCATCTCAGGAGGTATCGCATATGGCGTCCCAGGAAACATCTCAGGAAGCATTCCAGCAGACGGCATCCGCTGTGGACTCGGTGGCGTTCGCGATGCTCGAGCCGCGCGATCAGCTCAAAACACTGCTGAAGGACGAAATGGCCGACCGTCCGTTCTGTGAACTGTCGGCGGTCACCTTCGATCATCGTGGAGCTTCCATCGTCGGCCATATTCTGCTCGACGCCTTGGAGGAACAAGGCTATTCGGTCGACGATTTCGACGCGGTCGGCGCTTTGACCGCGGCATCCGTGCCGCTGGTCTGCGCGATGATCCAGGCCGCCGCATCCCGCGGCGAAGACCTGGACGGTTTCGTCATGGACTTTGTGTTTCCGTCCATCAAGGGTCCGTCCATCAGGGGCAAGCGCGTTATTCTGCTGGATTCCTGGCTGTCCGAAAAATCCTACGTGCAGACCTCTTCGTTGGTCACCCTGCGCAATGGCAACGAGCTGAGCCTCGACTTCTCCGTCGTTGAAGCCGAAGGCGCGGAAGTACTGGCCGTAACGGCGCTGGTCGGCGGCGTCGATATGACCGATCCGACCATCAAGGTCATCAATCCGGTCAACGGCGACGAGCGTGAGCTTCCGTTCGTTGAAGTGTACAAGGAATCCGAACTTCACTGAATCCGGCTGTTCGGTGTCCTCTGCCGGTTTCCCTCGACCGCAGCGGCATGTTCCAGCAGTGATGCCGCGCACGGGCGTGAATGCCGTCCGGTGCTTCGCGAATAATGCGTTTGCATGTTGCGTCGCCGTCTGCCGGTCGGCATTCGCGTTCATGATCGGCATCACGTATCCGCGTAAACAATTCTGCATACAACGAAGGCATAGCACACATCATCATGCACGAACCGAATCCCATCTCTTTGGCGGCAAAAGCTTCCGGCGAACCCGAATTCCGCGAAGTCGGCGTAGGCCCGTGGGCCGAAACCCATCCCGGCGAACCACGCCCGGACGATCCTCAATCCCGCGATTATGACGAACGCTACGATTCGCAGCTGTTGGACGAAGGCGATCGGCGCAACGTGCTTGACCGTTACCGCTACTGGACCGTGGCCGCCATCAAAGCGGATCTCGACGCGCGTGGACGCCACCGTTTTGAGGTCGCCGTCGAAAATTGGACGCATGATTTCAACATCGGATCAATGGTGCGCACCGCCAACGCATTCCAGGCCGCCAAAGTGCACATCGTCGGACCGCATAAGTGGAATCGCAAGGGCGCGCTGATGACCGAACTGTATCAGCACGTCGAACATCATCCTTCCATCAAAGAACTTGTCGACGACTGGCATCAGCGCATCAATCAGGAAATCGCCGACGCCCAAACCGAACTGGCCGCCCTTTGCGCCGCCGCCAATCTCGCCGCAAACGCTGGCAGCAGTGCGGAAGGCGATGCCGATACTCCTGCCGATGCCGCAGACATCGTCGGCCTTTCCAATGCGAATGCTGATATCAGCCTGACTGCGACTGCCGCAGCGAATCTTCGCGCCGCCGCAGATCTTGATGGTGCAGCCGCCAGTATGGATGCCGATGCAGCCGTCAGTATGGGTGCCGCCGATGCCGCCGACATCGCGAATCGCATCGCCGCGGCACAGCATCGTCTCGACGCAGCCCGTGCCGCACGCGTCATCGCATTGGATATCATTCCCGGCGCAGTGCCAATCGAAACCTACCGATTCCCGGAACGCTGCCTCATGCTGTTCGGCGCGGAAGGCCCGGGCCTTTCCGAAAAAGCCCTCGAACTGGCTGATGACGTCGTCTACATCTCCCAATTCGGCTCGGTCCGTTCCATCAATGCAGGCGCCGCCGCCGCGGTTTCCATGCATTGCTGGATCGCCCAACATGCCACCCCCGTCGTCTAAGCGTTCCCGGCGTTATGCCGGCAAACGTCATTTGCAAAGCGGTTGTTTTCACAAGAACGGCTGTCTGTGGGTCGTCTGTCTGCAGGTCGCCTGTCTGTAGGAACGGCTGTTTTGCGGCAAGCTGTCCGCACATCAATCGTTTCCAATGTGGCCGTCTGCAGAATGGTCATCTGCAAGAGGCGGCTGTCTGCGAGACTGTCATCTGCGAGACCGCCATCTGCGAGGCGGCCATTTACAGAGCGGCCGTCTCGAGGGAATGGAAGTCGGCATATAATCATCGACAAGAACGACAGTCCGCAGAATCGGTCATCCCGACGAAAACCGGCTTCACGCCAGCAAACGCCCACCAAACCGGCCTCACCAACGGCCAAGTCACCAAGCCACAAATCGCCAATCACAAATCTTTAATCCCCATCCAATAACGGCACCCCGCTTTCATACAACTTCCGAATAAGCGGATGCCGCTGCATCACGTCATCAAATGTGAAACGAATGATCGTGGTGACGCCCGCACGATGCAGGGCCCGTTCCCGCTCGCGCTCATCCGCGACCGTCTGCTGCACGCTTCTGCGATCGGTCATTGCCGGATCGACATATTTGCCGGTGCCATCGAATTCGCCGACGATGATCGTGCCGTCCTCGAGATACCACACGAAGTCCACACGACAACGCCGCTCGGTTTTGGGATCGATGAATACGACCTGGATCTTCGGCGGCATGAAATGCTCTTCGATGATCGTCGCCCGCGCCAGTGATTCGCCGCCGTTCTCACTCGCGGCATCAGCATGCTGCAGCACGCGCATGACGGAGGGCATCTGATATCGCATGCGGTTGCAGTTCGCTGCGAGAAGCTCGACCGTCGTTCTCTTTTGTCGCAAGGCTGAATCAACAATCGGCAATGCGAAGCGAAAATCCAATGTTCTCGCGCAATCCAACACTGTCTGCGTCAAATCCGTAACGGGAATCCCATTGACGATTTCCGATTCGAAAGACGGCATGACAAGTTTGTTCACTCGGAATGGCGAATTCTGATGCCATGTGCCGTAAACCGTGGAAGCAATGGTCAGACGATCGCGATGCAGATGCCATTGATGCTCCAAACCATGTATCGCTGCGGCCGTAACGCCCGCGAAGCACCATTGCGGATGCATGCGGCTCAATGTCCGTGCCATATACATCGTCTGATTGAGAGCATTGAGATTGTTCCATATTTCTTCGCGCACATATACATTCGGATAGAGCCGCAGCAGCTCGCTGGCAGCGGCACGGCGGCGTAACGCCGCTCTTTCGGCCTGATCGGTGCCGAATATGCATCTGCATTCACGTTCGGCCTGGCTGATGAGCGCCGTGACTCTGCGGTTTCTCTTCATGAATCGAGCATATGGATTCGCGGCCCGGCGGAAAAGCCGGAAAGGGGGCTGTGGACGAAGAGACGCACTTTCCCGGCGTGTTGTGGATAACTTTAGGCGTTATCCACATTTATGCGGCATTGGGACTATATATTAACAGTGGATGCCGGTCTTGCTGTGCGAATTGTTTCGAGCCGTCATATTGCGGCTCTCTTTTGCCGGTGTCATATCATTTCGTTGTGATTGCCGACTGTTCGCCGTCGCGGTGCGCGTCGCTGCTGGCATTGCGTCTATGGCATTGTAGCTATGGCATTGCGTCCATGGTATTGCATCGATGACATCGCATCGATGGCATTGCGTCTGCCGATGTTTGCTGTATTTGTTGATGCCGCAGGATTTGTTGGGATTTTCCGGAATCTGTATAGGGCTTGCTGTGATTTGTTGGAATTCGTCAGGATTCGTTCGCCCGTTTGTCTGTATTCCAGTCGCGGAATTTATGTGATTCAACTGATTGGCATATCAGCGTCGCATTATGGCAGTGCGGCGGTCGCCGGCATGCATGTGGTTCAGCCGATTTATGCATTTATATGGTCAGCTATATAGTCAGTGTCACAAATCCGTAGGTAAATTCTTTTTAGCAGTACGCTGAGAGACCGTCAGTGTACTGCTAAAAAGAATTTACCTACGGATTTGTGACACTGAGAGAAATATTCGGAAAAAGCCGCCTAGCGGGGATGCAGGTGCACGATTTTTGAGATAGCGCTTGTTGTTGGTGTTGGGAGGTGGGGTTGCTGTTGGTGTTGGGAGGCGGGGCGCTGTTGGCGTTGAAAGTGGGCTTGCGATTGGCTGAGGGGAAAACAGTGGGATAGGCGGACCATTGGGATCGGGCGCGGCCGGCTGGGAAGCGGAAAAAATAACCGGCCTCGTCACAAACCGCACGTATAGTAAGGGACATGCCTACATTCACACGAGAAGAAATCATGCATTTGGGCGATTTGGCCCGAATCGCACTCACCGATGAGGAAATCGCCCGCCTGCAGGGCGAGCTGAACGTCATCGCGGATTCCATCAACAAAGTACAGGAAGTCGCCGGCGACGATGTGCAGCCGACCGCGAATCCGATTCCGCTGGAAGCATATCTGCGCCCGGATACTCCGGAAACGCCGTTGACCCAGGAAGAAGCCACCGCCGGCGCTCCGATTTCGGAAAACGGCATGTTCGTTGCACCGCGCATTCTGGGGGAGGAGTGAGATGACCGCGACTACCGAACTCGTCAAGCTGTCCGCCGCCGAGATGGCGGCCAAGATCAGGGCCAAGGAAGTCTCCAGCCGTGAACTGGTCGATGCCCATCTGAACGTCATCGAAGCCGCCGAGCCGAGCATCCACGCATTCCTCGCGCTGTCCGCCGATCAGGCCCGCGAGCAGGCCGACGCCTTCGATGCCAAGAACGCCAAGGGCGAGACCGAGGGCATGCCGGAATTGGCGGGCGTGCCGATCGCGATCAAGGACATGATCGTCACCAAGGGCATCGTCACCACCGCCGCTTCGAGGATCCTTGAAGGCTGGGTGCCGCCGTATGACGCCACCGTCATCGAAAAACTGAAGGCCGCGGGCATGCCGCTGCTGGGCAAGACCAACCTGGACGAATTCGCCCAAGGCTCGTCCACCGAACATTCCGCCTATGGCCCGACCTACAATCCGTGGGATACCGAGCGTGTGCCGGGCGGTTCCGGCGGCGGCTCGGCGTCCGCGGTCGCCGCATTCGAAGCGCCGCTCGCACTCGGCACCGATACCGGCGGCTCCATCCGCCAGCCGGGCGCCCTGACCGGCACCGTCGGCGTCAAGCCGACCTACGGCGGCGTTTCCCGCTTCGGCGCGATCGCCATGGCAAGCTCGCTGGACCAGATCGGCCCGGTCTCCCGCACCGTTCTGGATTCCGCGCTGCTGCAGGAAATCATCGGCGGCCATGATCGCCGCGACTCCACGTCCATTCCGGAAGGCCCGCGTCCGATGGCCGCAGCCGCCCGCGAAGGCATGAAGCGCGATCTGAAGGGCATGAAGGTCGGCCTGGTCAAGGAACTGGGCGGCGAAGGCTTCCAGCCCGGCGTGCAGGCCCGCTTCAACGAAGCGGTGAAGATGCTCGAAGACATGGGCGCGGAAATCGTCGAGGTCTCCTGCCCGCATTTCGAATATTCGCTCGGCGCCTACTACATCATCATGCCGTCCGAAGTCAGCTCCAACCTGGCCCGCTACGACGGCATGCGCTATGGTCTGCGCGTCACCCCGCCGGCCGGCGTTCCGAACACCGCGGCCAACATGATGGCCTACACGCGTGAAGCCGGCTTCGGCGACGAAGTCAAGCGCCGTATCATCCTGGGCACGTATGCGCTGTCCGCAGGCTATTACGACGCCTGGTACGGTTCCGCGCAGAAGGTGCGCACGCTGATCATCGACGACTTCAGGAAGGCTTTCGAAAAGGCCGATGTGCTGATCTCCCCGACCAGCCCGTCCACCGCCTTCAAATTCGGCGAGAAGATGGACGATCCGCTGGCCATGTACATGAACGACATCGCCACGATTCCGGCCAACCTCGCAGGCACTCCGGCCATGAGCATTCCGGCCGGCCTGTCCGACGACGGCCTGCCGACCGGCATCCAGTTCATCGCCCCGCAGCGGCGTGACGAAGTGATGTACAAGCCGGCCGCCGCGTTGGAAGTCGCTTTGAATGAGGCTTGGAACGGCCCGATCTGGCAGTCGCTGAACACCCCGTGGCTGGACGGCCTGGACGACGGCCTGAACAAGTAAGCATCGGAAAGCCGGGAGGCCGGAAGGCTGGCAGTCGGATCGGACGACCAATGGTCGTGCGGTCCGACTTGGCAGCCGGAAGGCCGGCAAGACGCAAGCAAGGAATAACAATGGCTGAAAAACTTATGAAGTACGCCGATGCCGTCAAGAAGTACGATCCGGTCATCGGCCTGGAAACCCACGTCGAACTGAGCACGAACACGAAGCTGTTCTGCCCGGCCGAAGTCTCCTTCGGCGGCGACCCGAACACGCAGCTGACCCCGGTGAGCCTGGGCCTGCCGGGCAGCCTGCCGGTCATCAACGAGACCGCCGTCGATTACGCGATTAAGCTGGGGCTGGCCCTGCACTGCGAAATCGCCGAATGGAGCCAGTTCTCCCGTAAGAACTACTTTTATCCGGACATGCCGCGCAACTATCAGATCTCCCAGTACGACAAGCCGACCAACGGCAACGGCTACCTGGACGTCGAACTGGAGGACGGCACGGTTTTCCGCGTTCCGATCGAACGCGCCCACATCGAGGATGACGCCGGCAAGAACACGCATGTCGGCGGTGCCGACGGCCGTATCGAAGGCGCCGACCATTCCCTGGTCGACTACAACCGTGCGGGCGTTCCGCTGATCGAAATCGTCACCAAGCCCATCGAAGGCGCCGGCGACCGCGCTCCGGAAATCGCGGGCGCCTACATGCGTGCCATCCGCGACATCGTGCGTGCGCTCAACATTTCGCACGCCCGCATGGAACAGGGCAACATGCGCGCCGACGTGAACGTGTCGCTGCGCCCGTCCGCCGACGCCCCGTACGGCACACGTTCCGAAACGAAGAACGTGAATTCGTTCCGCGGCATCGAAAAGACCATCCAGTATGAGATTCGCCGTCAGGCCGCGATCCTCGACGAAGGCGGCGAAATCCTGCAGGAGACCCGCCACTGGGACGAAGCGTCGCAGACCACCGCCGGCGGCCGCGTCAAGTCCGACGCCGACGACTACCGTTACTTCCCGGATCCGGATCTGGTCATGCTGCACATCACGCCGGAACACATCGAGCGCATGAAGGCCGAAATGCCCGAAATGCCGCGCGAACGCCGCAACCGTCTGCAGGGCGAGTGGGGCTTCTCCGATCTGGAGATGCGCGACGTGATCAACGCCGACGCGCTCGACCTGATCGAAGCCACCGTCGAAGCCGGCGCAACCGCTTCCGGTGCGAAGAAGTGGTGGCTGGGCGAGCTGTCCCGCGAAGCCAACAACAAGGGCGTCTCCCTGGAAGAGCTGCCGATCACCCCGGCCGACGTCGCGGAGGTCGAGCAGCTGATCGCCGACGGCAAGCTCAACGACAAGCTGGCCAAGCAGACCGTCGCCGGCGTGCTGGCCGGTGAAGGCGCTCCGGAAGAGGTCGTCGCCAAGCACGGCTATCAGGTCGTGTCCGACGATGGCGCGCTCGTCGCCGCCGTCGAAGAGGCGCTTGCCGCGAATCCGGATGTCGTCGAAAAGCTCAAGAGCGGCAACATGAAGCCGATGGGCGCGATCATCGGCGCCGTCATGCGTGCCACGAAGGGCCAGGCCGACGCCAAGGCGGTCAACAAGATCGTCATGGAGAAGCTGCAGGGCTGATTCGCCGTCGATGGGCTCGCGCTGGCTGGCACGCGCGCACACGTATAATGCGCGTCCCGCGTGTCCGTGGCTGAATCGGCAAAACCGAATGGACGAAAGGTGATGATTTTTGTAAATCATCACCTTTTGTCTATTCAGGAATCTTTCAGTCGGGTAGAATACCGTCGAAACGGGTCGGGGATTCCCCGCAAAAGCAAGTAGCACAAGGACGAAGGACGATGTCAGAATATGGCGAGCCGCCGTTGGCGGAACAGCAGCAATCCCGTGAATTGCCGGCCAGGATCGACATTCCGTCGATTCGGGGCGAGATGGTGTATTTGCGTCCGGCTACCGTCGACGACCTTACGCGCATGGACGAGTTGGACGCGTTCTACAATGCGTCCGGCATCACCGGCAAGGACCAGCGTTCGGAGCGTCTGGCGGTGAGCGCGTGGGTCCGTCGTTCCGTCGCCTGGTCCGAAGGCGTGGCGCCGACGGAATCCGGTTTTGGGGATCCGGAATTGCGTCGCACCATTGCTTGGGCGATGGTGACCGATGCCGATCACGATGGCGACGGCACCGTTGACGCGCAGAACACCGACAATGTGATTGGCCTGATTTTCCTGATCGACATTGACGGTTGGTCGCGTTCCGCACGCATCCAGGTGATTCTCGGCAAGGATTACCGGGGCCGCGGCTATTCGCGCGACGCGATGCCGCGTGTGATGACGTACGGTTTCGCGCCTTCGCCGGCAGGCCTTGGCATGCATCGCATTTGGGTGGCCGTTCCCGAAAAGAACACGCGTTCCCGTTCCGTGTACCAGTCGCTCGGATTCGTGCCTTCCGGCACTTCGCGCGACGCCTTGTGGGATGCCGTCGACAATAAATATCAGGATCTGATCGTCATGGACACGTTGGTCGACGAATACGATCCGATTCGTTCGCTTGACGCGTTCGGCATGCACGTGTATGAGGACAATCCGGGTGTGAAGGAGGCGTTGAGCGCCCGCGAGCATTCGATTGCGATTCAGATCGCGCGCTCCGGCCGGAAGAACGCGCGCAATGACGGCACCGCCGGTGCGCAAGGCGGCGATAGGTCGGACGCTTCCGAGAAGACGCCGCCGACGCCGGATGAACGGCGAAAGGATGTCGCAAAGGACAAGGGCCATGCTGAAACGCCGTCGGACGGAGCCGCCGGCACGCAGGAGCACCCTTCATCCGGCGATGAAAACGATCGTAATGACTGGCCGTATAATTCTTCCGACCGCAAGCCATCGAAGGAAGCATGGTGGCGTGTGCTCGGTCGCGGCCGCAAACGTGAAACGGAAGGTATGTAAGGCACGATGAGCGCCGAAGATCTCGACAATTACGAAACCGACGCGGAACTTGCCCTGTATAAGGAATATCGTGACGTCATCAAGTTGTTCACGTATGTCGTGGAGACTGAGCGTCGCTTCTACCTGGCGAACAAGGTGGATTTCAACGTCCGCTCCGCCGGGCAGGACGTGTATTTCGACGTGCAGCTGACCGATGCTTGGGTGTGGGACGTGTATCGTTCCAATCGTTTCGTCAAAAGCGTCCGCATCGTCACTTTCAAGGACGTGAACGTCGAGGAAGTGCAGAAAACCGACATCGACATTCCGGACGATATTCGCTGATCCTGTCGGCCTGCCCGTGAGTTTGCCCGTAGGTCCGCGCGGTCCGCTTTCGGGTTTCTTATCGAATTCCCGTACGGTCATTCCGTTTTCGAGGCTTTGCGGCCCGATCCGGAATCCTCGTACGGGGATTGTTTTTTTTGGGGGGGGGCTCGCAGGAATCCCGTGGCCTCGCCGAACGCGCCTTTTTCCGCGGGAATCGTGAGGATTGCACATGGTCCCATGTGCGTTTTTCATACCTGTAAGTAAAATACCGTTGAATTTGTTATAAGGAGATCTCAACGTGACGAACAAGCAATCCGTAGTGATTATCGGTGGTGGGCCTGCCGGTCTTACCGCCGCATGGGAACTCGTCAAGGACGGCGGCTCCGCACAGTATGACGTGACCGTCCTGGAGGCCACGCGCGAATTCGGCGGCATTTCGCGAACCGTCCGGCATAACGGCAATCGTATGGATATCGGCGGCCACCGTTTCTTCTCGAAGGACGACCGCGTCATGGATTGGTGGAAGGAGGTCCTGCCCCTGCAGGGCGCCGCCAGCTACGACGACCGCAAGCTCGGCCGCGAGCATGATATGGAGCCGGGCGGCCCGGATCCGGAAGTCGAAGACAAGGTGATGCTGAAGCGTCATCGCGTGTCCCGCATTTACTGGAACCGCCATTTCTTCGACTATCCGATTTCGCTTTCCCCCAACACGTTGAAGGCGATGGGCCCGAAGCTGACGCTGGTCGCGGGCTTCTCCTATCTGAAGTCGATCTTCCACAAGCTGCCCGAAACGAATCTGGAGAACTTCTACATCAACCGTTTCGGCCGCAAGCTGTATTCGATGTTCTTCGAAGGCTATACCGAGAAGCTGTGGGGCCGTCATCCTTCGCAGATCTCCGCCGATTGGGGCGCGCAGCGCGTCAAGGGCCTGAGCATCATGGGCGTGCTGAAGAACGCCTTCGAAAAGCTGCTGCCGAAGAAGCGCGACAATTCCGAAGTGGAGACCTCGCTGATCGAGGAGTTCTGGTATCCGAAGTATGGCCCCGGCCAGTTGTGGGAGACCGTGGAAAGTAACTGCGAGCAGGCCGGCGTCACAGTCCTGACCGATGCGAACGTCGTTGAGATCCGTCAGGAAGACGGCCATATCGCTTCGGTGGTGTATGAGGATTCCGAAGGCAACCGCACCGAATTGAAAGCCGACCAGTTCATTTCCTCGATGCCGGTCAAGGATTTGGTCAACGCGATCGACGCTTCCGGGCAGCACGCTCCGGGCGACATGGTCGAGGTCGCCAATGGCCTGCCGTATCGCGATTTCGTGACGGTCGGCCTGTTGGTCAAGCATCTTCGTCTGAAGAACACGACGGATATCCCGACGCTCGGCAATCCGCCGATCGTGCCTGATTGCTGGATCTACGTGCAGGATCCGGGCTACAAGGTCGGCCGCCTGCAGATCTTCAACAATTGGAGCCCGTACCTGGTCAAGGACGTCGACAATACGGTGTGGATCGGCTTGGAATATTTCTGCGAGGAAGGCGATTCCTTCTGGAACATGAGCGAGGAGGACGCCACCAAGTTCGCCATCCAGGAACTGACGCGCATGCGCGTGATCAATGGGCCGCAGGATGTGGTCGATTCGCATCGCGAACGCGTCAAGAAGGCGTACCCCGCCTATTTCGACACGTATGACCGCATGGCGGAGCTGGTCGAATACCTTGACTCCTTCGGCAACCTGTATTGCGTGGGACGCAACGGCCAGCACCGTTACAACAACATGGACCATTCGATGGCCACCGCGATGGAGGCCGTCGAAAACATCAGGACGGGCAAGACCTCGAAGCGCAACGTGTGGTCGGTGAATACGGACAAGTCGTATCACGAGCAGAAGTAGCGCCGCCTGAAGATTGAGGATCGCGACGCGATTGCCGCCGGAATGCGGCGTTCCGCGCAGTATGCCGCCCATCGGACATTCGTCCGGTGGGCGGTTTTGCATCGGTGCGTACGTGTCATGCCTGGATGATGCCGTGGCCGGACGGCGTCATGACTGATGCCGTCCCGATCGATCGCGTCGATGATTCCGAGGTCCGCCGCTTTGCGGCATCGCCTCTCGGCCGTGTTGCGTTGGTCGCGTTGCCGTTGTATGGTTATTCCAGTTCGCTCAGGCTATGGAATGGCGGCGAACATTCAAGCGGATTTCCGCAATCTTTTTTGAAGCTGCTGCATGCAGTGTGTTTTGCAGAGCCAAGGAAAGGCATAACCAGTGGCAACTAGCCCGAATCTTGAAGATATGAAGCTGCCCGAATTGAGGGAATTGGCCAAGCAGATGGGCCTTCGCGGCACTTCGACCATGCGCAAGCCCGAATTGATGGCGACGCTGCAGGCCGCCCGCACCGGCGGTGAAGCTCCTGAAGGCGTGACGGTGAAAGCGCCGAAGCGTGTTGTGAAGCCGCTGCAGAATACGCAGATTGCAGATGATGCGAAGTCGGCGAATGACGGTGCGCCGGCCGCCGATGCGCGCAATATCGAGGTTGCGCAGCATGATGGCCAGGCCGCCAACGGCAAGGCCGTCGATGGCAAGGCCGTCGATGGCCAGGCCGCCGATGATAAAGCCGTTGACGGCAAGGCCGCGGAGGAAGCGCCGCAGTCGGACGAACGCCGTTCCGCTGCGATTGATGTTCAGCTGCCCGATCTGCCGATTCATGAAGATCGCCGTGGCCGCCGCGGCGCCGAGGCGCAGAATGGCGACATGCCACGTGTCGACCGTCGCGCTCGCAAGCATCGCGGCAAGGACGGCGCCGCATCCCTGCTGGACGAGTTGGATTTGGACGTCAATCAGACGAAGCGTGAGAATCCGCGCAATCGTCGTAATCGTGACGATGATTTTGACTCCGACCAGCCGCGTCGCCGTCGCCGTGGCCTGGAGTCCGGCGGCATCGTCGTTGAACGCGACGACAATCGTGATTTCGGCCGCAACGGTGGCCGCGATGAGGATGCTGTGCGCGATTTGGCTGATATTCTTGCCACCCTGCCGAATCAGTCCGCCGACAATGTGCGCCGTGACCGCGTGGAGGGCGAGGAGCCGGGCGAGGAACGTGAGTTCGTACGCCGTAATCGCAATCGCCGAGGCGACAACGACGACCGCCATGAGCGTGTGGAACGCCGTGGCCGCCGCATGCGTGGCCGCGACGAGGAACGTGACGCGCGCGATTCCCGTGATGAACGCGACACGCATGCTGAACGCGGCGAACACGCCGATCGCGTTGAACGTGTCGAACGTGAGGCCCGCCGCGAAGAGCCGCAGGACGATCTGGTCCCGGTCGCCGGCATCGTGGACGTGCTGGATTCCTATGCCTTCGTGCGTACCTCCGGCTATCTGCCCGGTCCGAACGACGTGTATGTCTCGATGGGCCAGGTCAAGAAGTACGGCCTGCGCAAGGGCGACGCCGTGCACGGCTCCATTCGCGCCCCGCGCGACGGCGAACGCCGCAACCAGCGTCAGAAGTTCGTGCCGCTGCAGTCCATCGACTCCATCAACGGCATGACGGTGGAAGAGGCCGCGAACCGTCCGCAGTTCAGCAAGCTCACCCCGCTGTACCCGCAGGAGCGTTTGAAGCAGGAGACGACGCCGAACAAGCTCACCGGCCGTCTGATCGATATCGTCGCTCCGATCGGCAAGGGCCAGCGCGGCCTGATCGTTTCCCCGCCGAAGGCCGGCAAGACGATCACCTTGCAGAACATCGCCAACGCGATCGCGACGAATAATCCGGAAGTCCATCTTATGGTCGTGCTTGTGGACGAACGTCCGGAAGAAGTGACCGATATGGAACGCACCGTGCAGGGCGAGGTCATCTCCTCCACGTTCGACCGTCCGGCCTCCGACCATACGACGGTCGCCGAACTGGCCATCGAACGCGCGAAGCGACTGGTCGAGCTCGGCCAGGACGTCGTCGTGCTGCTGGATTCGATGACCCGTTTGGCCCGCGCCTACAACATCGCCGCCCCGGCTTCCGGCCGAATCCTTTCCGGCGGCGTGGACGCGCAGGCGCTGTACCCGCCGAAGAAGTTCTTCGGCGCCGCCCGCAACATCGAAAACGGCGGCTCGCTGACGATCATCTCCTCCGCGCTGGTGGAAACCGGTTCCAAGATGGACGAAGTGATCTTCGAAGAGTTCAAGGGCACCGGCAACATGGAACTGCGTCTGAGCCGCGAACTGGCCGACAAGCGTCTGTTCCCGGCCATCGACGTGAACGCTTCCGGCACGCGCCGCGAAGAGCTGATCACCGACCCGCAGGAACTGCCGATCGTCTACCGTCTGCGTCGTCTGCTGGGTGGCCTTGAGCCGGAGCAGGCATACCAGACGCTGGTGCCGCGCTTGAAGAAGGCGCCGACGAACCGCGACTTCATGGCCGCGATCGTGCAGCAGGCGAATTCCAACGGCGCCAACGGCAACTGATATGCAGTCCGAAACGCAATCCGATATGCGGATGCCGCAGATGCCGGAATCATCGGAATCATTGGAAACGGCGCGATCGCGGGAATCGCCGCATTGGCGTGAATCCACGATCGATGAAGCGCAGGCCTCGCTGCATCCGCAGGTCGCGCAAGCGGTGAAGCATATCGAACGGCTGCGCGGTTCCATCGACAATGTCGATGCCGCGATCGTGCTGCTGCTGGCGGAACGCTTCAAATATACGGAGCAGGTCGGCCAATGGAAGGCGCAGGCGGGATTCGGGCCTTCCGATTCGCAGCGTGAGGCGCAGCAGGTGGAGCGTCTGCATCATATCGCCCATTCCGCCGGATTGCCGACGGCGATCGCCGACCAGTATCACCGTTTCGTCGTGACCGCCGCCAAAAACCGGCATCAGCAGATCGCTCGGGATACCGCGGAATGAAGCACATTCCAACAAGGAAAGGCCGTTGATGACCACGCCTCATATGGCGTGCTCGTCAACGGCCTTTCGCATTACTGGGAAACGAGATGTTGCCGTGACATGAGTCGATCCATATCACGGCAACATCGTTACCGATGGGTGCCGGTCAGATGCCGATCACCGCTGACGCTGACGACGCATCAGAGCCAATGCGGCACCGGCCGCGGCCATCGCCATGGCAAGCACGATGAACACATCGGCGGAGGAGCCTGTGGCGGCCAGCGCTTCGGAAGAGGACTGCGTGTTCTGATCGGCGTCGCCGGCTTCGGCGTTGCCGGCATCATTCGATCCGGTCGTGTCGGAGACGGTGACGACGGACGGCATATCGGCGTCAACGATCGACGCGATGCTGCCATCGGCGTTCAACGTGACCTTCGAGCTGAGCGCACGGGCCAGGTTGATGCGGTCCCAGCCTTGCGCGGAGGAGCTCAGCGGATAGCCGGAGTCGATGGCGGTGGCGGCCAGCACTTGGTCGCGCTGTTCGACGGTCAGGTCCGGATAGGCGAAGCGCAGCAGTTCGGCGGCCCCTTCGGGAGCGGTGAACTGCTGGCCGGCTGCGGTCACCTGGCTGAAACCGTAGGTCATACGGGCGGTATAGGCGTCGATGGCGGACTGACGGTCGGTGACGGCCTTGGTCGACACCGTGTCGGTGAAGGCGTTCCGATAGCCGTTGGAAGCGTTGGCTCCGGTGTTGACGATGCATTCGGTAAGCGTGCTGCCATAGCCGTCGGCGGAGCAGCGTGCGGTCAGATAGGAGCGCAGCTCGTCGGCGGCGTCGGCCACCTTGTCGGCGTTGGCCGTCCAATAGGCCGCGTTGGAGGCGTGGCCGCCGATGCGGCCGCCCATCACGTCGAGCGCGTAGTGCACGCCGAGCACGATGCGGTTGTTGCCGGCTTCGGAGGTGCGGGCGAGGATTTCGGGAGCCAGTTCCGGGACCATCGCGGCCAGTGCGACGCCGCGGGAATACGCCTTGTTGGTGTGGCCGGAGGGGAAGGATCCCTCCGAGGAGTTCTTCGGATAGTCGGCCGAATGCGTCTTGCCGTCGGAGCCGACGCCGTCCGGAACCTGATGGATATTGAGCGTTGCGGCCAAGCCGTTGAGATCGTTCTTGCCGCTGGTCAGCGCTGCGGCGTTGGGCAGCCATGTGTCACGCTGCGTGTACGGGCGCGGGGACTGATATACGGCCTTGGCCGGATTGCCGCTCCAGCCGTTGTCGTTCATGACGCTTTTCACGGTTTCCAGTTCGCCGCTGTTATAGCCGTCCGCGAAGTATTCGCCCAGAACGGGTCCGAAACCGTCCTTGAACGCGGTGGCCACGTCCTTGTCGGCATCTCGGTCGCTCAATGCGCGCTTCTGCTGTTCGGTGGATTCGGTTTCGGTGGCGCCGACGGCCGCGGCCTGGTTGATGGCGACGGTGACTTCGTCATTATGCTGCAGGACGGCCGTGTTCAGCACGGAGCCGCCGGTGCCGGTGCCGTCATACGGCTCGCCCGGCTTGGTCCAATACGTGTTGAATTCGGTGAGCAGAACGGCCAACGGATCGGTGGCGGCGGTTTCCTCTGCGGAAGCGGCCGGCACCATGGCCACCATGGTTGCGGCGGCGATGAATCCGGCGGATAAGCGTTTCGCCTAATGCGACATGATGAAGCTGTCCTTTCGAAAGCAAGTGGGATTTCGTTGCGTCCACGGCATATTTATTCGATGAATGCACGATATGAGACAGCGTCATTATGTGTGGTATAGGTGTTGTTCCGGTGCCCGATACATGTATGGAAAGTGAATTGTGGGATAACTGTCCGTTTTTGGGCGGTGCACGCCGTGCCGCGCATCGCGTCCGAATACGCATTGTGGCCGTCGTTCTTCCGAAGGGAAGAGCGACGGCCACAATGCGTATGCAATGACGGCGCCTCTCGGGCGGCGGACCGGTCAGGCCTTCTTGGCCTTGACCGGCGGCTCTCCGAGCTCGCTGGCGAGCACGGCCACGGCAGCGGCGGCCTCGCCGTTCCCGTCTTCGGCTGCGGCGCCGAACGAAATCTCGCCGGTCACGCGGCCGGCTTCGGCGATATCGTTCACGGCGGCCTCGACCGAAGCGCGGACCTCGTCGGAAACGCCCAGCGTCACCGACAGGATCGGGGTCTTCATCGAAACCTTCGCCTTGGACTTGATGCCACGCAGCGCGGCCAGCGCCTCGCCCGCATGCACCAGCAGATCGGCGGAGGCGTCGCCCGCGGCCTCGGCATACACGTCGGCGGTCGGCCATGCGGCGCGGTGCACGGAGCCTTCGCCCTCATGCATCCAAGCCCACACCTCTTCGGCGGCGTACGGCAGATACGGGGCCAGCAGGCGCACGAACGCATCCAGGCCAAGGCCCAGCGTGGTGCGGGCGGACTTGACGGCCGCCTCGCTCGGCAGCTTGCCGGTGGCGTCGGCCGTGCCGTAGGCGCGGTTCTTCACCAGTTCGATGTAGTCGTCGCAGAACTGCCAGAAGAAGGCCTCGATGACCTCCAAAGCCTTGGAATGCTCGTAGGCGTTCAACGCATCGGTGGCTTCGCGCACGACGGCGGCCATGCGGGCCATGGCGGCGCGGTCGATCGGCTCGGTCACGTCGGCCGGATCCCAGGAAGCGACCGCGGAGTCGGCCACATGATGGTTCTCGTCTTCACGGCCGATGGCCAGCGCGAACTTCGTGGCGTTGAGCAGCTTGATCGCCAGACGGCGGCCGATCTTCATCTGGCCTTCGTCATAGGTGGCGTCCAGGCCCAGACGTGCGGCTGCGGCCCAATAGCGCACCGCGTCGGCGCCGAACTTTTCGATCGGCTCGTTCGGCACGACGACGTTGCCCTTGGACTTCGACATCTTCTTATGATCCGGGTCGAGGATCCAGCCGGACAGCGTGGCATGGGACCACGGCAGGCATTTGTTCTCCAGATGGGCGCGGTCCACGGTGGAGAACAGCCAGGTGCGGATGATGTCCTGGCCCTGCGGGCGCAGATCCATCGGGAAGGTGGCGTTGAAGATCGCCTTGCTTTCCTCGTCCTGCTCCTCCCAACGGGTCACGATCTGCGGGGTCAGCGACGAAGTCGCCCACGTGTCCATGATGTCCTGCTCGGCGGTGAAGCCGTTCGGCTGGTCACGCTGGGACTCGTCATAGCCGGCCGGCACGTCCGTGGTCGGATCGATCGGCAGAATGTCCTCGCTCGGCACGATCGGATGCTCATAATCCGGTTCGCCGGCCTCGTCCAGCGGATACCACAGCGGGAACGGCACGCCGAAGAAGCGCTGGCGGGAGATCAGCCAGTCGCCGTTCAGGCCGTTGACCCAGTTCTCATAGCGCACGCGCATGAAGTCCGGATGGAATTCCAGTTCGCGGCCGCGTTCGATCAGCTGCGCGTTCAGCGCGGTGTCGGTGCCGCCGTTCTTCAGATACCACTGGCGGGAGGTGACGATCTCGAGCGGCTTGTCGCCCTTCTCGTAGAAGTTCGTCATACGCTTCGTCGGCGTCGGTTCGCCGTCCATGTCGCCGGATTCGCGCAGCGCGTCGACGACCGCCTTACGTGCGGAGAACGCGGTCTTGCCGGCGATCTGTCCGAACATGGCGCGGCCGGATTCGTCCTCGATCCAATCCGGGGTTTCCATGATGATGCGGCCGTTGCGCTGGATGATCGGGCGCAGCGGCAGGTTCAGGTCGCGCCACCACTGCACGTCGGTGACGTCGCCGAACGTACAGCACATCGCGATGCCGGCGCCCTTGTCCATTTCGGCGGCGGTATGCGCGAGAATCGGCACCTTGACCTTGAACAGCGGGGAGTGGACGTACTGGCCGAAATACGGCTTGTAACGCTCGTCGTCCGGATGCGCGATCAGCGCGCCGCAGGCGGCCAGCAGTTCCGGACGGGTGGTTTCGATGTAGATCGGGGTGCCGTCTTCGAAACGGAACGCGATCTTGTGATAGAAGCCCGGGTACTCGCGGGATTCCAATTCGGCCTGGGCCACGGCGGTCTGGAAGGTGACGTCCCACAGACCCGGGGCGTCCTTCTGATAGGCCTCGCCGCGGGCGAGATTGCGCAGGAACGCCTTCTGGGCGACGCGGCGCGGATGCTCGCCGATCGTGTGGTAGGTCTGAGACCAGTCGATGGACAGGCCCAGCCTACGCCACAGGGCCTCGAACAGCTTCTCGTCCTGGGCGGTGAGCTTTTCGCACAGTTCGATGAAATTCTGGCGGGAGACCGGCACCTGATCCTTGGCGTCGATCTTCTTGCCGTCGGTGCCTTCGAACGGCGGCACGAAATCCGGGTCGTACTTCAGCGACGTATCGACGCGCACGCCGTAATAGTTCTGCACACGGCGCTCGGTCGGCAGGCCGTTGTCGTCCCAGCCCATCGGGTAGAACACGTCGAAGCCCTGCATGCGCTTGAAGCGGGCGATGATGTCGGTGTGGGTGTAGGAGAACACGTGACCCACGTGCAGGGAGCCGGAAACGGTCGGCGGCGGGGTGTCGATGGAATAGACGGACTTACGGTCGCGGCTGCCCTGGAACTTGTAAACGCTGTTTTCGTCCCAGACGCCACGCCACTTGTCTTCGAGACCGTCCACGCCCACCTTGTCCGGCAGTGGGGTGAGGTTCGCAGTGATGGTGTGTTGGCTTTCAGTCATGGTTCCCCAGTCTAGAAGCCATTTGTGACAACACCGCAGCGGCATCGCGGCATCATCGCGACCGTATCGCAGCCATCGTCACCGCACCGTCACTGCACCGTCAAACCCGCAAGCGGCAGCCATTCGCGCGTCATATTCGTCGGATATCCGCTCACATGATTCGACGCGATCACATAATCCTTGCGCACATACAGCCAATCCGCGGCGGCGTTTTCGCTGACCGCGCGCGCAAAGGCGCGAAGATTCCCCTGATAGTCGTCATCATTCGTCGACGCCATCACCGCGTCCCACGCCCGCTGCGCGTCGCCGTTTTCATAGCGGAACACGGATTGCGCGTTCGAAAATACGGAGGCGTCGCCCTGCTCGTCCATCGTCATCAACGCGACCGCATACGATCCCTCCTGCAGACGCGACCGCAATGCGGCGTCGTCCAACGTCTCCATCGAAACGTCGAATCCAAGCGTCTGCAGAATGGCGAGGATCTCCTGACCCAGCCGCTCGTATTGCGTCGGCACAAGGAACGTGAACGCATCGAAATACGAACCGGGAAAATAGCCGCGCATCGACTGCGCCTGCGCCAAATCATGGGGGAACAGGCCTGTCAGATCCTCATAGCCGTCCTCCAGCGGGCTTACCGGGCCGCCCAACGGTTCGTACGAATCATCCGCAATGGAATTCAGCGCGCTCGCATTGACGGCGTAGCGGACCATTTTGCGCACCTGCTCGTCGGAGAACGGCGAATCCGACGACATGTTGTACCCCAGCATCACCTTTTCGAAGCCGACTCCCGATGTGATCGCGGTATTGGGAATGCTGGCGACCTCGCTGACCGAAGAGGCGCTGTCCGGCAGCACGATCTGGATGTCGTCGTCCTTGAAGGCGGATATCAGCGACGCGTCGTCGCCGTAATAGCGCAGCAGGATCTGCGACAGAGCGGCTTTGCCGGACCAATAGTCATCGTTGCGCCGCAATGTGATCGCGGTGTCCGACATGTCATCCACGATGAAAGGGCCTGTGCCGATGCTGCGCCTGGCGTAGTCGATGTCGGCCTGCTCGTCGTATACGATGCCGGCGCGGCCGCTCAGCGCGCGCAGTAGTCGGGGATCGGTGCGCGACAGCGTGATCTGCACGGTGTCGTCGTCCGGATTGGTCACGTTCCTGAGATATTCGAAATCGTCGGCGTAGACGAATTCATTCTGCACGGCCTGCTGGATCGACCAGACCACATCGGATGACGACATCGTGTGACCGTTGGAAAAACGTATCCCGTCGTGCAAGGTGAACGTGTAGGTGAGGCCATCGTCGGAAATCTTCCATGATTTCGCCAATCCCGGCTGCAGCCTGTTCGACTGGTCCCGTGTGACCAGCGTCTCGTACACGTTGCCCAGAAGGGCCCGCTGTACGGCGACGTCGTCGTCCTGTTGGATGTCCAGGGATTTCGGCGCATCCGTCATGCCGACCGTCACCGTCTGATCCGTTTGGATGACATTGATTTGCGGCAGAATGCTGCGATGGTTGATCAACGCGAACCCGGCCCACACGATCGTGCCCAACGCCACGGCGGTCGCGATGAAGATCAGCCATCGTTTCACGGCTCCAACAGTGTCTTTCGTCATGTCTTGAAGTCTAGCCGCAATATCGCACGATGGTGGCGCAATCATGCCGTCGACGGCGTCATGCGCCGGAACGCAACGGCGATCTGCCGGCCGGTCGCGTGTTGCGTTTTCGGCTTTTCCGCGTTTCTAGCGTGTGATTTTGCGTTTCGCCCGCGCCTATGCGAGGATCTCCGCGCTTGGACAGGTGCCGTTCAGCGGGCAGCGCGCGCAGTCGGGACGTCTTGCATGGCATGTGGCGCGTCCATGCAGGATCAGCCGGTGGGACAGATCCGTCCATTCTTCGGGCGGGAAGCAGGCCGTGATCTCCTGTTCGATCTTCACCGGATCGGGGGAGGCGCTTTTCCAATCCGAGCGCCAGCGCAGCCGGCCCGTCACACGGATCACATGCGTGTCGACGGGGAATCCCGGCACGCCGAAGGCGTTGCCCAACACCACGTTCGCGGTTTTACGCCCCACGCCGGGCAATGACGTCAGCTCCTGCATCGTCTGCGGCACAACGCCGTCGAAACGTTGGACCAATTCATGCGACAGCGCGATGATATTGCGCGTCTTCGAACGGAAAAAGCCCAGCGGACGGATGATCCGCTCCACATGTTCGGGATTCGCCGCGGCAAGATCCCCCGGATCGGGATATGCGGCGAACAGGTCGGGCGTCACCGTATTGACGCGCTTGTCCGTGGTCTGGGCGCTCAACACGGTCGCCACCAGCAATTGGAACGGATCGTCGAAATCCAGCGCGCACTGCGGGGCCGGAATCATTTCGCGCAGCACCGCGTATTCGGCGTGCATGCGCGCCAGGCGTGCGGCCTTCGATTCGCGCGGCATGCTAGGCGTCCTCTTCGTCGGCTTCCGGCGGGTCGAAACGATATCCGACATTGCGCACGGTGCCGATCACATGCTCGTATTCGCTACCCAATTTGGCGCGCAGACGACGAATATGCACGTCGACCGTACGCGTGCCGCCGTAATAGTCGTAGCCCCACACTTCCTGCAGCAACTGCGCCCGCGTGAACACGCGGCCCGGATGCTGCACCAGGTATTTGAGCAGTTCGAACTCCTTGTACGCCAGATCGATCGGATGGCCGTGCAGGCTTGCGGTGTAGCCGTTCGTGTCGACGACGAGATTGCCGGAACGGATCAGGCCGTCCTCGTTGTCGTCCGTCATGTCGGCGCCGCCCGTACGGTTCGCTGCATGATCGCCATGCTCGCATACCAGGCGCAGTCGGCTTTCCACTTCGGCGGGGGAGGCGGAAAAGACCACCATGTCGGCGATGCCCCACTGCGCGTTCACCGCCGCGAATCCGCCTTCGGCGAGAATCAGGATCACCGGCGTCGAAAGGCCCGTCGCATGGATCAGATTGCACAATGTTTTCGCGGTCGCCAGATCGTCGCGCGCATCAAGGAAAAGAATCGTGCTTTCCGGCATCTTCACCAGGCTTGCGGCGTCCATCGGCAGCACACGCACACGATGCGACAGCAGTGCGAGGGACGGCAGCACGGTGGCGGGATCGCTGGCGAACGTCATAAGCGTAAGATCCGTCACAGTGTCTCCCTCCGGTGTTCTACTGGCGCATGCCGCAGCTTTCGGTCCGTGACGTCTGCCGCGTTCGGTCTTGGCCGCCGCCCGCGGTCTGTGCGCCGGCGGCGGCTTGCCGTCGCGCCTCAGTGTAATCGCAGCCACACGCTGATATTGATTGTAGGCGCATATTGTGGACACTTATGACTACATTTGGTTACATTGTTCGTGGATAGGATGTATTCAGATCGCGATGACCGCAATGTGAACGATGACGCGATTTGCTGTGCGGATTGCAATGCGGCCGCAGCGCGAGTTGCGGCATGGACGGAGGGAGCAGCGCATGACCTCAAAGAAGAATCCGGCCGTTCGGGCCGGCGCCGCCGCCATGTTCGGCGTGCAGGCCGCCGCATATGCGGTGCTGACCGTCGTTTCGGTCGTTTCCGCGGTTTTGATTCCGGGGGCCGATATCGCGGCCGGCGCTGCCGGCGGCATGCTGTATATGCCGGCCGTTCCGGCGGCGGTGGCCGGTCTTGTGCTGCTGGGCGTCTGGCTGACGCGTGCCTGCTCGCCGCTGCGCGACGGCGTGGCCGGGCGTGTGATCGCGGGCGTCCTTGGCGTGCTTTCCGGCGTGTTCGCAGTGACGACGCTGCTCGGCCGGATTGTGGCGCCGTCCGAAGCCACAGGCGCCGAAGGCGCGTCGGCTTCGGATTTTCATCAGTCGGAGGCGTGGCTGGCCGGCGCCGGCGTACTACTGATCGCCCTGACCGTCACGGCATTCGCGCGGCAGATGGCGCGCGAGGAACGCTCGCACCTGATCCGCTCGCTGTCGCACACCATCCTTGACGGCGTGTGCGCGATCGGCGTGTTCGGATGGTGCTTCCTGCCGGGCGTGCTGCAGGCGTTCGCCGGCGCGCGGAATGCGGACGATCCGGGCATGTTTGTGGCTGCCGGGATCGCGATCGTCGTGATCGTGCTGCTGATTGCGATGCTGGCCGTGGCCTCATATTGGTGGCATAAGGAAATGGACCCGCCGTCGGACGCGCGCCACCCGTGGGTCGGCGTCGCGCTGGCGCCGGTAATGTTGAGCGGCACTGCGGTGGCGTTGGCGGGAATGATCATCGCGATGCTGTGATGCTTCGATGATCGCTGTTCTCATGATCGCGGGATCGCATGATCGCATGATCGCGGATGTCGCGCGGAATCATGAAAAACGACGATGGGCTGGCCTTCCTCATGGAAGGCCAGCCCATTTACGCATCCGTAAAACCGATTTCGCAATCAGATTCCAATCGGTCTCAACCAGATTTTAATCGGTTCCACATCGGTTTTGATCAGGCTTCGGAAGCGGCGAGGCGCTCGCGGGCCTCGACGATCTCCTTCTCGGCCACTTCGGCGCCGGTCCAGTAATCGCCCGGCATGACTTCCTTGCCCGGCTCCAGAGCCTTGTACTGCTCGAAGAAGTGCTTGATTTCGGCCTTGTGGTATTCGGAGACGTCGTCGATGTCCTTGATGTCATCGAAACGGACGTCGGCCGGCACACACAGCACCTTATCGTCTCCACCGGCCTCGTCGACCATGTGGTACAGGCCGACGGCGCGGCACTCGACCACGCAGCCCGGGAACACGGAGTTCGGGATCATGATCAGGGCGTCGAGCGGATCGCCGTCCTCGCCCAGGGTGCCCTCGATGTAGCCATAGTCATCCGGGTAGCCCATGGAAGTGAACAGGGTGCGGTCCAGGAAGACGCGGCCGGTCTCATGGTCCACTTCATACTTGTTCTTGGAACCGCGGGGGATTTCCACCACGACGTTGAAGGTTTCTGCCATTGTTGCTCCTTATGTAAGGCGACAGTTGGATGTACTGGTGTACTCAATAGAAAACAATACCGCGCCCGGCGGCACAAGGCACGTCGGGCGCGGTATCGTATGGCCGCATTCGCGGTCGGCGCGTTCTGTCTGCGGCAGGCGGCGCATCATTCGTGGCTGGCTGCAGGCGTCGAATGTCTGCGGCTGGCCGCGGATCAGCCTTCGACGGTCAGGATGTGCGCCACATCCGCCCACGGGGCGAGCGAGACGAAGTTGTCCCAACCCCATTCGAATTCACGGCCGGTCAGCTCGTCGCGCACATGCACGGCATGGTCGGTCGGCAGGCCGTAGTCGCCCAATTCCAGATGGATCGTGGACTGATGCGCGTTGTGCCCGTCGAGGTTGACGACGACGATCACCGTGTCGGTGTGGCCGTCTCCGGTGTATTCTGCCGGGGTCTGGCGAAGGAACGCGATGATGTTCGGGTCGCTGCTGGGCAGGATGTGCAGGTTGTGGTAGCTCCTGCACGCCGGATGCCTGCGGCGGATCTCGTTCAAGGCGCCGAGCAGCTCGCTGATGCCGTACTTGTCGGCCTCATCCCAGTCGCGCACCTTGATCTCGTACTTTTCGTTGTCGATCTGCTCCTCGAAGCCGGGGCGCTGACGGTTTTCGATCAGCTCGTAGCCGTTGTAGATGCCCCAGCTCGGGCTGCCCATCGCGGCGAGCACTGCGCGGATCGCATGGCCTGCGATGCCGTTGTCGCGCGTGTATGCGGTAAGGATATCCGGCGTGGTCGGCCAGAAGGTGTTGTGCTGGTAGAAGCCGCCCAAACCATTGGTCTCCGGCAGGAATTCCTCCAGCTCGCCCTTCGTGTTGCGCCACGGGAAGTAGCAGTGGGACTGGGTGAACCCGGCGTAGCTCAGCGCGCGCACCATGCCCGGGCGGGTGAAGGCTTCGGCCAGGAACAGCACTTCCGGATGCTTCTTCGTGACCTCGGCGATGACGTCCTGCCAGAAGCGCACCGGCTTGGTGTGCGGGTTGTCGACGCGGAAGATGGTGACGCCCGCATCGATCCACAGATTCAGGATGCGTACGACTTCCTTTTCGATGCCGGGCATGTCGGCGTTGAAGTCGATCGGGTAGATGTCCTGATACTTCTTCGGCGGATTCTCCGCGAACGCGATCGTGCCGTCCGGCTTGGTGCGGAACCAGTTCGGATGCTGCTTGACCCACGGATGGTCCGGCGAGCACTGCAGGGCGAAATCGAGGGAGACCTCCAGACCCAGTTCGTGTGCGCGGGCGCAGAACGCCTTGAAATCCTCCATCGTGCCCAGCAGCGGGTCGACGGTGTCATGGCCGCCCAATTCTGAGCCGATGCCGAACGGGGAGCCCGGATCGTTCGGGCCGGCGACCAACGAGTTGTTGCGGCCCTTGCGGTTGGTCACACCGATCGGGAAGATCGGCGGCAGATAGACGATGTCGAAGCCTTCCTCGGCTGCGCGGTCAAGGCCGGTCAGCGCCGTCTGCAGCGTGCCCTGCACGATATCGCCGTTCTCGTCGACATAGGCGCCTTCGGAGCGGGGGAAGAACTGATACCATGCGGCGAAGCTGGACTTCGGCCGCTCCACGCGCAGACGCTGCGGGTTGCTGGCGGAAATGCCGTCGCGCAGCGGATTGCTCCTATGCAGGGCTTCGATGGTCGGATTGTCGGCTTCGGCCAGTCGCGCCGCGGCCGGACGCTCCTTGTCGTCCATGCGGTCGGCGGCCTGCTGCAGATGCTTGCGGTCGCGGGCGGTCAGCTTGGAATCCTTGGTCACGGCCCAGCGGCGCAGCAGCTGTGCGCCGGATTCAAGCGCGTTCTCCACGTCGTCGTCGACCCGCACCTTGATGCGGGCGTCATGCAGCCAGGAAACGTAGGTGTCTTCCCAGCCTTCGACGACGAAGCTCCATTCGCCGAGCTGCTTCTTGACGCTGGCATAGTCGTCGTCCCAAGGCTTCAGATCGCTGTGTTCGCCGGCCTGGATGGTGGCGACCCAGCGGTCGAGACCGGGGTTGACGCAGTGCATCGGCACGCGCAGCATTTCGCGGCCGCGTGGATTTCGCAGCACGACGGTGGCACCGACCTTGGTGCGACCTTCGATGAAAACCTGTGCGGTGACGTCGAATGCTTCGCCGATTTCAACGCGGGCCGGATACAGGCCGTTTTCGATGGACGGGGTGACATCCAGCACATTGATGCGTCCGAACTGGTCGGGCGTGGAACGTTCAAGAATGGGGGCGGCAGGCTCTCCAACGGTCATTTCGACCGCGGCTTTCGCCTTCGTCGTGCGTTTGGCCGCCGGTTTGCGCTTGGCGGTGGAGGAAGCGTCAGTATGTGAACGTGTCGTCACTTGTGTTTCTGCCATAAAACCGATTATAGAGACGTATCTCACGAAATCGTCTTATATTTTTGCACTATTTTTGAACACCAGAAACGTTGATTTTGCGCCGATTGCATGGGCTGATCGCGAGCGCGTCGCCCGCATGCCACGCATTCTTGCCGCGGATATGTGAATTGACGTCATGATGATTGAAATGTGCTGTGGATGGCTGTGGATAACGCAAAAAGTTATGCACAACACGCCGGCGGACGGCGTCTATTTTTCCACAGCGCCCAAAAACCACCCGCCAAAATCGTATTTTCTGACAATCTCGAATCATCGCGGCAATGCGGCTGCGATAACGAGGAAAGGACGATCATGGAAACGAAAAGACATCATGCCGTCGCGTCCATAATCCGCATGCTGGCGGTGTGCGCGGCACTGGCCATGGCATTGCTTGCCGCAGGGCCGGCGCACGCGGCGGAAAGCTTGTCCGCGGGGCCTGACGGAACGCATAAGGTCTTCATATATAACGGAAACAGCTATGAGATCGGCATCACGGCGGTGGATTCCCGCGGCCGATATTATTATTGCCGCGAAATCAACGAATATACGGATTACGTGGCAGGCGAGGCGGCCGTGATGAACGATGACAACACGGCGCGCGCCATCGGCTGGATGATCGATCGTTACGACGATTCGTCTGATTTCTACGCGCACGCATCGATCGGCATGCTCATACATGATGAATATGATGTGAATCCTGACATATGGGCCCAGGCCCGCAAGGATGTGGTGTCGACCTTCCCGGAACTGGAAGCAAAAATGAGCGGTTTCTGGGAAGAGGCCAAACGTAATGCACCGGCCGATGTGGTGGTGGAGCACACATTCACTGACGGACGGCGTAGCGGCACGCTTGCCGTGCAGGTGGTCAATCAGTACGGCGACCCTATAGCCGGCGTTCCCTACAGTGTGACGTTGAGCGGCGCCGCACGATTCAAAAACGGCGATATGACGGTGAACGGCACAAGCCTCGCCGGACGGTCCGAATGGTCATGGACCGCTATCGGGGACGGAAAAGTGTCGGTCGACGTGCAATATGCCGTGGAAAGTCTGGAAAGCGTCGACAGCGCGCAGACGCTTGTGCGTGGCGGTGGGAAAATCCAAGCGCATGCCGATATCGAGCCGTTTGAGGTCGCCAAGACGTTCCATCCGACTGTCAGTACCAACGTCGTCTTGGAACAGGTGGATGCGGGGGAGCCGATACAGGATGTCGTGACCTCCGCCATTACTGGTGACAATACGTGGGCAGACGGCATCGAATTGAATGCCACCGGTTGGTATTTCGACGGCGTCGCGCATACGGGCCTCGACCAACCTATTGCTCCGCGTTCCGGGGAAAACGCCGATGCCTTCCTCAAACGCCTCGCGGATTCGGGATATGTGCCTTCCGCCTTTGGAACCGCGCGATTCAACGGTCCGAACCAAAGTCGCGTGGTGAGTGCGGTCGATGCCGATGGTCGCCCCTACCTTTCGGCAGGGGATGCGAAATTCGGCACATGGGTCTGGGCGTTCGAAATCGATGGGCAAAGCGATTCCGCCGCCGAATATCTGGCCGCGGATTATGTGAGCGGATTCCTTGAACTGAACGAAGTCAACTCCAATCGAACGATCGTCACCAGCGAATCGGAAACAAGCGAATTCTCCGCATCGCTCGGCGCCGAGTTGCGGGACACGATTACGGTGTCCGGATTTCCCGAAGACCACGGACTGTTCGCCGGAAATGAATTACACGGATTCGAGGCGGATAATCCTTATATGCAGGTCACGGTGTGGTGGGCCGGAGATAAGGAGAATCCGGAAAATAATGAACAGTATGCTCCGGCACATGCTGAAGAGCCGCAGGAGGACGAGCATCACGAGATTATCGGAACATGGAATTACCCGGCGAAAAACGGCGAATACCGCATAGGCGGCGGGGAACCGGACGCCAACGGCGATCCGGTGAACATCATCGCCGAGGAACCGGGCTGGTATGTGTTCGTATGGAAATTCACAGGGGATTCCCGCGTGGCTCCGGCGGCAAGCGCCTACAACGATGGCTGGGAACGCGTGTACATCACCGAAAACGAACCCGGTCCCGAGCCGAAGACGCCGATGATCCTGACCGAAGTGAGCGCCCGTACGGTAACGGTCGGGGAGCCGTTCCATGATACGGCCATGATCATAGGCTCCGTGGAGGAAGGCTCATATGTGACCTTCAGCGCCTACGAGCCGGTGCCGGCGGATGCCGAACCGGGAAGCGGGGAAAAACTGCTGGATGAGGAACGCGTCGAATTGGACCACACGCTTGCCGCGCAGCGAGTGACCAGTTCGGATATCACCGCGTCGCAGGCCGGATACGTGTATTGGCAGGCCACGATCTGGGATGCGGCGGGCAATATGCTGGCCACGCACGAGCTTGGTGAGGAACGCGAAACGGTATTGGTCAGTCAGCCGCCGGAGGAGGAACGGCCCCCTGAAGAGCCGGACCCGGCCCCGGAACCGGTGCTTCCGTACACGGGCGTCGATATCGGCATGGTTTCCGGCCTTGTGGTCTTCGCGTTGTCGGTTTCGATGCTGATGATATTCGGCATTCGACGTCGAAGCGGCGAATACTGAATATGACTGTATATAGATAGGAGCGCAAAGGTGCGTATGCGGAACGGACATGTATATGGACAGACGTGCATATGGACGGCATGCATATGGCGTAAGTAACAAACGATGGGGGTTCAACGATGCCCCTCAGCCCTTACGGGAGCAGGCGTGTTGGGCGGTGTTAATGATCCAGCCGTTAATGGAATCGTCGTTTGCCTTCAGCCTAGTCGCATACCGCTGTTGGTCAATCCGGGTTCGAAGGAGAATCCGTTTGCGACCGTGTACGCCATGTCGGAACAAATCCAAGGCGAGAAAAGGCCTTGTCGGCGTCAGCAACGATGCAGTATAGCGCCAGACTGATCCGGCGGTCATGAGTCGAGAACCGGTCTTGGAGAGAAACGCGGCGCGCCGACCGAAACCATGCCATTGGACCGTATTGGTTACTCATGCCGTAAAACCGGGAACCCGGACGCAGTCTTTAATGGTCGGAACGTTAATGCCACCCCGACGCGCTCACTCTCGCAAGGGCTGATGGGCATCATCGGACCCATTGTTTGTTGCTTGCGCCGCCGTATGTGCCTGAGATGCTCTGCAAGCAAAGAGGCTGGGAATCTCTATGATTCCCAGCCTCTTGATTGGTAGCGGGGCATGGATTTGGACCGTGGACCTCCGGGTTATGAGCCCAGCGAGCTACCGAGCTCGTTCGTGAAGCAGTCGTACACGAGCGTCATGTCCGGAACGCCCCATCTGCCGGTGTATTGCAGGCGGGTCCAATGATCGCCGTAGGTCTGCGTCATGCCCTCGGACCTGCTGTGCGGCAGGCAGGTCAGGAACGGGTCCGCCGGTTCGCCGCCGCGTGCGAGCAGGTCTGACACCTCGCCGGCGATGTCCGGTTCAGGTTCCTGCACCTGCGCCGGTTCAGAGTCTGGCGTGTCCGTGTCGGCTTCGTGCCACGTCTCCGGTTGCGTCTCCTGCTGCGGCTGACGTTCCTTCTGGGTTTCCTCCTGCGTCGTCGCGGGCGGTTTCGTCGCCGACGACTGCTCGCCGCCGCACGCCGCGAGTGGCGGCAGGCAGCAGGATAGGACGGCCAATGCGGCGACGAAACGATTCCTGTTCATGGGGTTTGCTCCCTTACATCGAGGGCGTCGTTGCCCTCACCATCAATTATCGCGTCGCGGCGTGGCGGGAGCAAGATGCCACGCCACGACGCGCGGCCGGCCGTGACGCCGGACGGCGGCTCAGGCATGAGCTCGGTCGCCTTCCGCACCCATCGGGGCGGCTGCGACGGGGCGAGCGCGACGATGGTGTGGCCGGAACCGTCCGGACGGCAGTGCATCGGCGCGGGCAATATGGTGACGTCGCCGAGGCCGTGGCGGCCGGTCGGTGTGAACAGGATCTCGCCCTCTGCCGGTTGCCCGTCCGGCGTGGCGAGCCTGACGTTAACCCTTGTCATCGGTCACGCTGACCTCGACCAGCTCGACATCGCCGTCAGCGTGGCCGACGGCCAGGACTGAGGGTCGTCCGTCGCGGCGTGGCTTCTTGCTCCCGCCACGCCGCGACGCGATAATTGATGGTGAGGGCAATGACGTCCTCTCGGTAAAGGGAGCAAACCATGAACAGGAATCGTTTCGTCGCCGCATCGGCCGTATTGGCGTGCTGCCTGACACCGCTCGCCGCGTGCGACGACACTCAGACGGCCGGCAAACCGGCAGATCAAAACACCACGCAGCAAACCACGCCAAAGGATGAGGAACCACAGCAAACAAAACCGCAGGAGGAGCCGGAACCCGAGGAACAGCCGGCGGCCGACGGCCCGCAGGCCATCGTCGACGCCTTGCAGGTGGGCAGCGACGGCAGCAGCGACACGATGGACGACGTGCCGCAGGCCAACATGTACGACACGTGGATGGAATGCATGCCGCACAGCCAGGTCGACGGACTGCGGTGGGTCACGGGCCCGCAGGCCGAATACATACGTTTGACCGCGCCGGGCGGCGACCTGCCGTACATGTTCGACTGCACGGCGGACGCCACGGGCATGCCGGACGACGTGCGCCGATCCGTCACCGACTCGCGGGACGGGCAATGGCACACGGCCGGCTGGGACGGCTATCAGGCCCTATGGCGGCGTTCCGCGGCACAGTCGGACGTGGTCATACGCATGCGGTAGCGGCCAGCCGATAACAACGGCTTCAAGGCCGGCGCGCAGGCGATCGGCGGGCATGGCGACGTATATCTGCGTCGTCTCGACGGACGAATGCCCCGACAGTTTCGATGCCAGCAGAATATCGTGCGTGGCCGCGTATACGGTGGTCGCGTACCGGTGGCGTAGGCTGTGCGGCGTCCATCCATCGCCCAGCATTCGGCTGATATGTCTGCCGATGTACGATGCCTCGCAATGGCCTGACCATCGGCTGGGAAACAGATAGCCGCCTGCTGCTGTCACGACCGCCGCCAGATCGTCGGAAAGCGGCATGATACGTTGCTTGTCGCCTTTCCCGTGGAACTATGAGCGACCATCCCAGCAGATCGCGTATGACGTCGCGGCTATGAACCGCTGCTACTTCCGAACGTCTGAGACCGGTTTCGGCCGCAAGTCGTATCATGGCGCGTTCACTATTGTTCGCCCTTGCTAACGCCGCGAGTATGACGCTGTCGGGGCATGGTCTTGGATGTGCGTGCGGCCGTCTGACGCTTGGCAGCGCGTCGGACGGATTGCCTGCCGCGCGTCCGGTGTCGTGCAACCATGTGAAGAAGCCGACCGCAGCGTTGCGGTATGATTTGCGCGTCTCCGGCTTCCAATCATGGCTTGCGAACCATCCGACCAATTTGTCGTCTGTGACGTCGGACGGCGTGCGCTGAAGATCTCGTGCGAGTTGGGACAACTGGCATCGCCGTGTTTCCAACGTTCCGGCCGGCCGCCCGTCCGCCGGCCCTCAGCATATCGGTGTATTGGGTTATTTGTTCGCGCCACCCGGCCGGCGCGTTCGTTGTCTTCGACATGCGACAACCATGCGATGACGTTATGTGACGGCCATGGGCGGGTTATAGGCCAAAATATGTGTCCGGAATGGCTCCCCGTGCCTTGTCCCGGAATGCGTGTCGGGGATTCGAATGTCCGCGGGGGCACTTTCGAGGTCGGCCGGAAAGTGTGTCCGGAACATCGTTCCGCCCTTACTGCCGAAAGGGATCGGGCCGGTTCGAATGTGCCTGCTGCCGTACGGTATGAACACACCACGATGCGGCGCCTGCGGGGCGGACATGAAGAAAAACGGCAGGACCGGCGGCGGGCGGACCCGATGGCGATGCAAGAACCGTGAATGCGGCGCCGGCACCAGCCGCACGTACGACAGGAAGGCGTCCGACCTGAGGGTTGGGCTCGACCGGCCGTTCTCGAAACAGTCCCAGGCCGAGCACCCGCTGCCCGCGCGCACACTGCGGCGCCGCTGCGAGGCGATGCGGAAGATATGGCCGCCGGTGCCCGCGGTCGACGGGATCCATCACGTGGTGCACGTCGACGGCATCCATCTGCGCCGGCTCGCGGCGGTGCTCATCGCCGTCGCCGACGGGCACGTGATCGGCTGGCATGTCGCCAAAAGCGAGCGGAGCGCCTCATGGTCGAGCCTGATGGGCAGGATCGCGCCGCCCGACGTGCTCGTCTGCGACGGCGGCGGCGGGATCCTCAAAGCCGCGGCCGCCGTCTGGCCCGGCACCGGGATCCGGAGGCGCCTGTTCCACGTGCGGTGCGACATCCTCGAGCCGGCCGGCATGAGGCCGCGCCTCGAGGCCGCGAAACGGCCGCGGGGAATCGCGAAACGGCCCGCCGCCGTCACCAACGCGGACGAGGCCGCCGCGTGGCTCGTCGACTGCAACCAGTGGGAACGGGACTTCGCGGCGTTCCTCGACGAGAGGAGCAGGCTCGCCGACGGCGGCGTCGCCGACACGCACCGCCGCATGGTCAAGGCCAGGAGGATGATCCGCCGGCGGATAAGGGAGGGCCATCTGTTCACGTTCCTCGACGAGACGCTGACGGCGGCCGGCCCGGTGCCCTCGACGAACAGCCTCATCGAATCATGGAACGCGCGGCTGCGCGACATGCTGCGCCGCCACCGGGGGCTGCGGCTGGAACGGCGGCTGAGGCGGTCTGCTGGTGGCGCCACCAGCACACCGAACGGCCCGGGTCCGACGCGTGGCTCGTCGCGCACGCGCCGGACGACGATCAGGTGAGGGATTTGTACCGCAAGGCGTGGGAACGTTCCCCCGAGGGCGTCCATGAGACGTTCGGCATCCCGATGAGATACGGTACCGGCGTCGACTGGAACGATTTCCATATGCCGGGTACGTGATCGGAACGGCTGTGTCCGGCCACACCACCGGACACACTTTTTGGCCTATAACCCCCATGGGCTAGGCGTGTCCGGCACGGAAAGCAGAAAGCCGCCACGGCATGAACCGTGACGGCTTGTTGGTAGCGGGGACAAGATTTGAACTTGTGACCTCTGGGTTATGAGCCCAGCGAGCTACCGAGCTGCTCCACCCCGCGTCGGCTTGTTTTCAAACAGCTCTATTTATATTAGGAACATATCAATATCTGTCAAATCGGCGTGTCGCGTTCGGCTCTCCATCGGAATGGCCGGACTGACCTTATCCTGTCTTGTTTTGTTTCGTGCTGTCCTGCTCGGTCTTGTCTTGTCCTGTTTGGTCTTGTCTGTCCTGTCTTGCTTGGTCCTGTCTTGCTTGGTCCTGTCCTGCTGTGCCTCGTCCGTCCGGCCTTGTCTGTTCTGTCGGATCCCACTCCCGCCTTTCCCCATCCTGCCTTCTATCCTGCTTGTACTCCGGTATCCTCATCTCCTGACGCTTTTGACCGCAGTTCCCGGCGTGTTGCGGTCAAAAGTGTCATGGGAGGGGCTGTCTTGTTTGGCGGGGCTTTTGTCCTTTGACGTTTTTGGTCGCCGATCTCGGTGTGTTGCGGTCAAAAGTGTCAGAGAAGGGATGCCGTTGTTCATTGTCGTCCGTTGTGGTTGATCTCTGTTGGTATGTCCCTGTTTCCTGTGTCCTCGTTCTTTGACGTTTTTGGTCGCCGATCTCGGCGTGTTGCGGTCAAAAGCGTCAGGGGAGGGGCTGTCTTGTTTGGCGGGGCTTTTGTTCTTTGACGCTTTTGGTCGCTGATTCCGGCGTGTTGCGGTCAAAGGTGTCAGGGGTATCCGTGCGGCGTTAGGGTATCCGTGTTGCGGTCAAAAGTGTCAGGGGTATCCGTGTTGCGTCGGGGATATCCGCGCCATGTCGGGGATATCCGCGTCAAGCCCATAATGGGAGCATGCCTATTAAGATCCCCAGCGGCCTGCCGGCCAGAGAAATCCTTGACTCGGAGCGTATCTTCGCACTTGAGAAGCCGGAGGCGGAACGTCAGCGTGTGCGTCCGCTCAAACTGGTGATCCTCAATCTGATGCCGAAGAAGATCGAAACCGAAACGCAGCTGCTTCGTCTGATTTCGAAAAGCCCGCTGCAGGTGGAGATCGACTTCATGAAAACCTCCACCCATGAAGGCACGCATGTCAGCGCCGACCATCTGGTGAAGTTCTACGAGACGCTGGATTCGTTCCGCGACAATTACTACGACGGATTCGTGGTGACCGGAGCCCCGGTGGAGCATCTCGATTTCGAACAGGTCGATTATTGGGACGAATTCAAGGAGATCCTCGACTGGGCCTCCACACACGTGTTCTCGACCATGTATCTGTGCTGGGGCGCGATGGGCGCGCTGCATTACCGTTACGGCGTGCGCAAGATGAATCTTGACAGCAAGCGCTTCGGTGTTTTCCCCCAGTATCTGCAGGACGAGTATTGCTTCCTGACCAATGGATTCGATGAGATCTGCCTGCAGCCGCATTCCCGTCTCGCCGGCGTCAACGAGGACGACGTCGCCGCCAACGAGGATCTGCAGGTGCTGACCTGGGGGCCTGATGCGGGGCCGGGACTTATCGCCACGCGTGATTTTTCCGAAGTCTTCGCGTTGGGGCATTGGGAGTACGGCAAGAACACGCTGAAGGAAGAGTATGACCGCGACATGGCCAAAGGCATGACCAATGTGCCGTTCCCGCAGAATTATTTCCCGCATGACGACCCGAAGGCCGAACCGCTGTTCTCCTGGCGCGCGCATGCGAATCTGCTGTGGCGCAATTGGCTGAACTGGGTGTATCAGACCACGCCGTATGACGTTGCCGAAATCCCGCAGCTGAGGAGCGAGAAGCGGCTTGGCACGGATCGTTCGATCCGTCATGAGCCGGGGTCCCCGCGAGAGGATGATTTCAGCGTTTTTGCCCACGATGGCTATGGCGTAATCAATCGGTAACGTCACACGTTGGATAATGTCGGAAGTGCTGATGATTTACGGCCCGACAAGTCGTGACGTCACACGAGCAAAGTAGACGTTTACACAGGGAACGTCTATTGCCTTGGTCTGGTCTTGCTTCGGCGAAACGCCGAAAAATCGTTGCGACGGCAAGGTTCATGCAGGTTGTCTAGACGCGGGCAAATAATTCAATCTCAGCCATTCGGAGTCGAATGTCTCATCAGGATTCCGGATTGGAATGAGGCATGCTTCGTGTGACTAACAGAAGACGTTCCGGATCTTCTTCAATGACGATTCGTTGCGTTAGACTGACAGGAACATATGGAAGCAGGAGGTCATGGCTATGGGGTCATGGAACATGGGCTTGCCGTTGGCGGCGGAAAGTGGGCTGGAACTCCCCTCGGTTAACGATTTTCTGCCGGATGTATGCCTTTTCGAAGGCACACCGTTCGCGATCAACCGCATCATCCTCATCCGTATCGTTGCCACGGTGATTCTGCTGACGGTCATGGTCGTGACCGCCATGCGCGCCAAGCTGGTGCCCGGCCGCTGGCAGGCCGCAGTCGAATGGGTGCTGGATTTCGTCCGTGAAAGCATCGTGTATCAGGTCATGGGCGAATTGCGCGGCAAGCGCTATGTGCCGATGATCACCACGATTTTCATGGCGATCTTCGTCTTCAACCTGTGTGGCGTCATTCCGGGCATGAACATCGCCGCGAATGCGACCATCACCATGCCTTTGGTGTTCGCCATGTGGACGTTCTGCCAGTATTGGATCGCGGCGGTGCGCGAGAAGGGGTTGGGGGAGTTCCTTAAGGAGGAACTGTTCCCGGCCGGCGTTCCGTGGCCGATCTACATCATCCTTACTCCGATTCAGTTGCTGGAATTGCTGGTGATTCGCCCGCTTTCGCTGACGATTCGACTTTTCGCCAACATGATCGCAGGCCACCTTCTTGTGGCCACCTGCTTGGCGTTCACCCAGTACTACATCGTCGTCGCCGAAAACAAGATGATGGCCGGCGTGGGCGTCGCCTGGTTCGCGGGCGGTTTCGTCCTGACGCTGTTCGAAATATTCGTCGCCGCATTGCAGGCGTACGTGTTCGCCATTCTGTCGACCGTGTACATCAGCCAAAGCTATCCGGAAGTCGAATAGACATTCGGATAGCGCGTGAAGGCCGCGCAATCCGCTCGACGAGCGGTCGAGCAGCGGTCGGATAACTGGATAACTGAATAATCGAATCAACTGAACCGCATATGAGATTTGCGATGCCCGCCAAGTGACATCGCCCGATATTGTCAGATTTCGGTAAGAAAGGACAACAAATGGATATCATCACCCTCGCCGAAGTTGCAGGCAACCTGAGCGTTCTCGGCTACGGCCTCGCGGCCATCGGCCCTGGCATTGGTCTGGGCATCGTGGTCGGCAAGGCCCTGGAATCCACCGCTCGCCAGCCTGAAATGGCCGGCAAGCTGCAGACGCTGATGTTCATCGGCGCCGCCCTGATCGAGCTTCTGGGCCTGCTGGGCTTCGTCGCCTTCATGATGGCCCAGTGATTCGGACGTTTGGCATTCAACGAACGTTTAATACAGGCGTATAACGAATCAGAAAGGAGGAGCGGTCAATGACGCAAGCAGCAGGCGACGGAATCAGGCTATTCCTTCCCGAAACGTATGACATCGTATGGTCGTTGGTCATCCTCGTCATCATCGCGGCTGTTTTCTATAAGGTTGTGCTGCCGAAATTCCAGGCTGTGTTCGATGAGCGCGCCGAGAAGATCGAAGGCGGCATCGCCCGCGCCGAACAGGCTCAGAAGGAAGCCAACGAGGCCAAGGCCAAGTATGAGACTCAGCTGAACAATGCAAGGGTTGAAGCGTCGAAGATTCGCGATGACGCCCGTGCCGAAGCGTCCCATATCGTGGCCGACGCCCGCGCCCGCGCCGAATATGATGCGGCGCAGATCACCGCGAATGCGCAGCGTGCGATCGAATCGCAGCAGCGTCAGGCGATGGTCAGCCTGAAGGGCGAAGTCGGCGTTCTGGCGACGGCGCTTGCCGGCAAGATTCTGGGCAGCCAGCTTCAGGATACCGCCATGCAGTCGTCGATGATCGACCAGATGCTCGACGATCTGGACAGCGACAAGCAGTAAGTTTCCAAGAAAGGGAGGTGACCAATGCGAGGAGAAGCATCGCGTATCGCGGACCGCGTTTCGCGTGACTCGCTGGCACCCAGGCTGCGTGACACGCATGATCAGGCATGGCGTATCGGGAACGAATTGTTCACGATCACCAATGTGCTCGATCATAATGCGCAGCTTGAACGCGCTCTCACCGACCCGTCGCGCCCTGTCGAAGACAAGGTGGCTGTCCTGAATACGCTGTTGGGCGGGCAGGCGCACGAAATGACGATGGCGATCATGACCGACCTGGTCGGCCGCAAGTGGAGCCGCGTTTCGGATATCGCGAATGCAGTCGAGGATTTCGGCGTTGATGCGATGATGTATTACGCGGATTATCGCGGCAAGACTTTGACGGTTTCGATCGAACTTGCCGAGCTGCATTCGGCGCTGCTGAAGTTGCCGGTGGTGCGCGCCAAATTATATGACGCCACCGTTCCGGCCGAGGCGCGCACCAAGCTGCTGAACGGCCTGATCGGCGACGGCGATTTCGATGTGGTCACCAAGCGTCTGGCCGAACATGCCACCTGCAATCTGCGTAATCGTCGCTATCTGGCCACCATTCAGTGGCTGATCAGCAAATTCTCCCGTCATATGGGCGAATCGATGATCACCGTGACGACGGCGACGCCGCTGACGGACAGGCAGATCGACCGGCTTATCGCCATCTACAGCGAAAAGCTCGGCCAGCGTGTGCACGTCAACTCGATCGTCGACGCGGCGGTGCTGGGCGGCATGCGCATCCAAGTGGGCGACGAAGTCACCGACAACACGGTGGTCGCGCAGTTGCAGCAGCTTCAGCGCATGGCACAGGCGGGCATGCAATCCGTCTGAAGGTGAGAAAAGCCTCGGGGAAAACCTGACGACTTGACTTGAATTTGACAACAACAATAAGGAGTGATCATGGCAGAACTTACCATTGATCCCGCCACGATACGCAAGGCGCTCGATGAGTTCGTCGAGTCGTACAAGCCGAGCGACACCCCCACCCAGGAAGTGGGCTATGTCGCGACGGCGGGCGACGGCATTGCGCATGTGACGGGACTGCCTGGTTGCATGGCCAATGAGCTGCTGACGTTTGAAGACGGCACGCTCGGCCTGGCGTTCAACCTTGACGCCCGTGAAATCGGCGTGGTTATCCTCGGCGATTTTGCTGGCATCGAGGAAGGCCAGGAGGTCCGTCGCACCGGCGAAGTGCTTTCCGTGCCAGTCGGCGACGGCTATCTCGGCCGTACCGTCGACCCGCTGGGCAACCCGATCGACGGTCTGGGGGAAATCAAGAGCGAAGGACGCCGAATCCTTGAGGCGCAGGCTCCGGACGTCATGCACCGTCATCCGGTCGATGAGCCTATGTCCACCGGCCTGAAGGCCATCGACGCCATGACCCCTATCGGCCGTGGCCAGCGTCAGCTCATCATCGGCGACCGCCAGACCGGCAAGACCGCCATCGCCATCGATACGATCATCAACCAGAAGGCGAATTGGGAGAGCGGCGACCCGAAGAAGCAGGTCCGCTGCATCTACGTGGCCATCGGCCAGAAGGGCTCGACCATCGCCTCCGTCAAGCAGAGCCTCGAGGACGCGGGCGCAATGGAGTACACGACCATCGTCGCCTCCCCGGCTTCCGACTCCGCAGGCTTCAAGTACATCGCGCCGTACACCGGTTCCGCCATCGGACAGCACTGGATGTACAACGGCAAGCACGTGCTGATCGTCTTCGACGACCTGTCGAAGCAGGCCGAGGCCTATCGTTCGATCTCGCTGCTGCTGCGCCGCCCGCCGGGACGTGAAGCCTACCCGGGCGACGTGTTCTACCTGCATTCCCGTCTGCTCGAACGCTGCGCCAAGGTTTCCGATGACCTGGGCGGCGGCTCGATGACCGGTCTGCCGATCGTCGAAACGAAGGCGAACGACGTTTCCGCCTACATTCCGACCAACGTCATCTCCATTACGGACGGCCAGATCTTCCTGCAGTCCGACCTGTTCAACGCCAACCAGCGTCCGGCCGTGGACGTCGGCATCTCCGTGTCCCGAGTCGGCGGCGCCGCTCAGACCAAGGCGTTGAAGAAGGTCTCCGGCACGCTGAAGATCTCGCTGGCGCAGTACCGTTCGCTGGAATCCTTCGCCATGTTCGCCTCCGATCTGGATGCGGCGTCGAAGGCCCAGCTGAACCGCGGCGCGCGACTGACCGAGCTGCTCAAGCAGCCGCAGTTCTCCCCGTACTCGATGGAACAGGAAGTCGTTTCGGTGTGGGCCGGCACCCACGGCAAGCTCGACGATCTGGAGATCGCCGACGTGCTGCCGTTCGAACGCGCCATGCTCGACTATCTCGACCACAACACCGACATTCTGACCACCATCCGTGAAACCGGTGACTTCACCGCAGAGACGGAGGCCGCTCTCGACGCGGCCGTGGAAGCCTTCCGCGAGACTTACGTGACCAAGGCGGGCACTCCGTTGGTCAGCCACAAGCCGAGCGTCCGGAACGCAACCCCGGTGGAGCAGGAACGCATCGTGGCCAACGCCGAAAAGCCGGCGCTTGACCCGAACCAGCATCCGATGGCCGGAGAAAAGAAGTAGCACATGGGATCGCAACTCGCATTGAAGAGCAGGATCGCCTCCACGGGCTCGTTGGAAAAGATCTTCAACGCCCAGGAGATGATCGCGTCTTCGCATATCGCAAGGGCACGTGACGTGGCCTTGAATGCGAAGCCCTACACCGATGCGATTTTCGACGCCGTGCAAGCGCTGGTGGCGCACAGCCATATCGATCATCCGATCGTCAAGCGCGAGGCGGGCAACACTCGTGTCGCCGTGCTCGCGCTGACTTCGGACCGCGGTATGGCTGGCGCCTACACCTCATCGATCATTCGTGAAACGGAATCGCTGCTGGCCCGTCTTGACGAGGCCGGCAAGCAGCCGGAGCTGTATGTGTATGGTCGCCGAGGAGTCACCTATTACAAGTACCGCAATCGTGATATCGCCGGTACTTGGGAAGGTGATACGGACCAGCCCGGCGTGGAGGTCGCGGAGTCGATTTCAAGCGCCCTGATGGACGCATATATGAAGCCGGCGGCCGAAGGCGGTGTAAGCGAGCTTTATATCGTCTACACGGAATTCATCAACATGGTGAGCCAGAAGGTTCGCGTGCTGCGCATGCTGCCGGTCGAACTGGTGCGCCCGGAACAGCCGGCCGCCGGTCCCGTGCCGGAATCCGTGGCCGATCAGGCATCCCCGCTGTATGCGTTCGAGCCGAGCCTGGAAGAGGTTCTGGACGCCATTCTGCCGAAGTACATCCAGTCGCGTATTCATGAATGCCTGCTGGAAGCCGCCGCCTCCGAGACGGCCAGCCGCCAGAACGCCATGCATACGGCCACAGAGAACGCTCGAAACCTGATTGAGGACCTGACTCGCAAGCTCAACGCTTCGCGTCAGGCTTCGATTACCCAGGAACTTACCGAAATCATCGGCAGCGCCGACGCGCTGAACAAGAAGGAAGAGTAGGAACGCATATGGCTGACATTCAGACCACAGCGGCTCCCGAGACGGTTGCAGAGCCGATCAACGGACGCGTCACGCGTATTCAGGGCTCGGTCATCGACGTTGAATTCCCGGTGGGCCACCTGCCCGACATCTACAATGCTCTGACCGTCGAACTGACCAGCATGGGCGCGAAGGAAGAGGGCGAATCGACGCATACGATCACGCTTGAGGTCGAACAGCATCTCGGCGATTCCACCGTGCGCGCCGTCGCCCTGAAGCCGACCGACGGCCTCGTGCGCGGCGCGAAGGTCATCGACACCGGCGGCCCGATTTCCGTGCCGGTCGGCGATGTGACCAAGGGCCACGTCTTCGACGTCTCCGGCAACATCCTGAACAAGAAGGACGGCGAGCAGATCACCATCACCGAACGCTGGCCCATTCACCGCCAGCCGCCGGCGTTCGACCAGCTCGAATCCAAGACCCAGATGTTCGAAACCGGCATCAAGGTCATCGATCTGCTGACCCCGTACGTGCAGGGTGGCAAGATCGGTCTGTTCGGTGGCGCAGGCGTCGGCAAGACCGTTCTGATTCAGGAAATGATTCAGCGAGTCGCCCAGAATCACGGCGGCGTGTCCGTGTTCGCCGGCGTCGGCGAACGTACCCGTGAAGGCAACGATCTGATCGGTGAAATGGACGAGGCCGGCGTTCTCGAGAAGACCGCGCTGGTTTTCGGCCAGATGGATGAGCAGCCGGGTACCCGTCTGCGTGTTCCGCTGACCGCACTGACCATGGCCGAATACTTCCGCGACGTGCAGAATCAGGACGTGCTGTTGTTCATCGACAACATCTTCCGCTTTACGCAGGCCGGTTCCGAGGTGTCCACACTGCTGGGCCGTATGCCTTCCGCAGTGGGTTACCAGCCGAACCTGGCCGACGAGATGGGCGCCCTGCAGGAGCGCATCACCTCGACCCGCGGTCACTCCATCACCTCACTGCAGGCCATCTACGTGCCGGCCGATGACTACACCGACCCGGCCCCGGCCACGACCTTCGCCCACCTGGACGCGACCACCGAGCTTTCCCGTGACATTGCCTCCAAGGGCATCTACCCGGCCGTCGACCCTCTGAGCTCCACGTCGCGAATCCTTGATCCGCGTTACGTCGGCCAGGCTCACTACGACTGCGCCAATCGTGTCAAGGCCATTCTGCAGCGCAACAAGGAACTGCAGGACATCATCGCCCTGATCGGTATCGACGAACTCGGCGAAGAAGACAAGACCACCGTGAACCGTGCCCGTAAGATCGAGCAGTTCCTTGGTCAGAACTTCTACGTCGCCGAAAAGTTCACCGGTCGTCCGGGCTCCTATGTGCCGGCCGATGAAACCATCGAGGCCTTCACCCGCATCTGCGACGGTGTGTACGACGACGTTCCGGAACAGGCGTTCTCCGGTATCGGCGGCATCGAAGACCTCGAGAAGAAGTGGCATGACATGCAGAAGGAATTCGGTGCATGATGGCCGATTCAACCATGCAAGTGAACATCGTCGCTGCCGACCATCCGGTATGGCACGGCACGGCGACGTCCGTGATTATTCCCGCCTCCGAAGGCAGCATGGGCATCCTGCCCGACCATGAACCGATTCTTTCGGTCGTCAAGGGCGGCACGCTGACGGTGGTCGACGAGAACAAAGAGCGTCACCACTTCGAAGTCGCCGACGGATTCATCTCCTTCGACACGAACAAGCTCACGGTTGCGGTTGAACGCGGCCGCGATGTGGTGCAGCTTGACGCCGCGCCCGAAACCGCGGACTGATCGCGCGGCATGATCGCAGCCTGACTTGGGCTTTGCGAACGACGGCCTCCCGTATGCAAACGGGAGGCCGTTTTCGTATATGGCCTTCGCGCCGCGGGCGTCGCGGCGCAATCGCTTGCATGCGCTATTGTGAAGCATTATGCGTGTGATTGTTGCTGATTGTTCCGCCGAATATTCGGGCCGTCTGAGCGCGTCGCTGCCGTTGGCGAAGCGCGTGCTGCTGATCAAGGCGGATAACAGCCTGCTGATCTTCTCCGAATTGGGCTCGTACAAGCCGCTGAATTGGATGGCGGCGCCCTGCACTTTGAAGGACATCACGCCGGACAACGCCGACGCCGACGTGGATACGCCCACACCGGAAAAGGTGATTCGCGCCGCCGCCGCGAAGTCTTCGGATGTGCTGGAAGTGACGTTGCAGCACATCTATTCCGATGAAACATATGATTTGGGCGAGGATCCGGGACTGATCAAGGACGGCGTCGAAGATCATCTGCAGCGCTATTTGGCGGAGCAGATCGAGCGCATCGGCGAAGGCGCGACGTTGGTCAGGCGCGAATATCCGACGGCGATCGGTCCGGTCGACATCATGGCGATCGACGGGGACGGCCAGCATGTCGCGATCGAAATCAAACGCAACGGCGGCATCGACGGCGTCGAACAGCTGACGCGATATTGCGAACTGCTGAACCGCGACCCATTGCTGGCGCCGGTCCGCGGCATCTTCGCCGCGCAGACGATTACGCCGCAGGCGCGCGTCCTCGCGCATGACCGCGGCTTTGAATGCCTCATCCTCGACTACGACGATATGAAAGGCGCTGAAGACGATTCCCTGCGCCTGTTCTGATTTACGATACGGCTGGTCCATGGGAGCCATGGAAATCACTGAAGGCATTGAAATCGCAGGAATTGTAGGGATTCCAAAGCCGTAGGACTTATGCGAATACGAAACGGGCCGCATCCTTTACGGGATGCGGCCCATCGCCATCGCCGGCGTCCATCCGGCCCTGTTCAGACCTTCCGGCCGGCTCAGTACGCGGCGAGGATGTCCACCACGAACACCAGCGTCGAATTGGCCGGGATGGAGCCCTGTTCGGTATCGCCGTAACCCAGGTCCGGCGGAATCACCATCAGCACCTGCGAACCGACGGTCTGGCCGATCATGCCCTGCTGCCAGCCGTCGATAACGGTGTTGTAGCCGCCGCTATACGTGTCGGCGGTCAGCGTGTCGCCGCGGTCCCACGAGGAATCGAACTGCGTGCCGTCCAGCAGCCAGCCCGTGTACTTCACCACGACGCTCTGGCTGTCGGTGACGGTCGCGCCCTTGCCCTTGATCAGCGGCTGCGCGACCAGCGTATCGCTGCCCTTGTAGCCGTTCATGTCGATCGACGGCTTGCCGTCCTCGTCGCGCGTCACCTTCGGCAGGTCGGCGGGAATATCGGTGACTTCGTCGCCGGTGGCCTTCGTGTAATCCTTCGACTTGGACACAAGCGTGTACGCCATGATGTAGGACGAGTCGGAAGAACTGGAATCATTGCTGCCGAATGCGACGGTGCCGTTGATTTTCATCGACTTGAAGACATTGTAATAATCGGTGCTCATCGAATCCGCGTCGACCAGCGCGGAGCAGTCGGGCGTATTGTCTTCCCAAGTGCTCATCAGTTCGGTGCCGTCTTCGGCGTTGAGCGCGATGCCCTGCATGCACAGGCGGTCGCCGTCTTCGACCTGTTCGCCGTCGCCCTCCTGCAGCATGACATAGCTGCCGTCCTCAACGGTCATCGGCGCCTTGAAGGCGATTTTCGGCTTTTCGCCGGGATTGCCGGTAGCGGTGACGCCGGCGATCTGATTCATCGAAACCGTGGAATCGGCGGAAGAGGAATCGTCGCATGCGGAAACGCCCAAGCACAGCGCCAACGCGGACGCCGCGGCCAACGTCGTAAAGAAATTCGAAGTATTGCGCATGAAACCATAGCCTAGTCGAAAACCATGATTTACGGCATTCAGACTGCATCAAGGTGGGATTGTAGAATAGGATTCGTTATGACTATCGAGCAGGAAAACAGCGGATCCGAAAAGGGAACTGCACAAACGTCCGAGCATGTCCTCAAGCGGCCGACCCGGCGCGCGAAGATCATGCGGGGAGTCGTCACGCCTATCTTCGGGTTGCTGGCGGTGGCCTGCATTGTCTTGGGTGTTCTGAACGCGACCGAATGGAAGCCGAGCACGTCGGTGACGGCTGTCGCAAACGTATCCGGCACTCGGTATATCGTCACCGATCCGGGCGTCCTTCCTTTGGTGGACACGAAAACGAAGATCACCGTTTCGCCCAGGAATTCAAGCGAGGACGTGTGCATCGTCGTCGGTTCGGCCAAGGATGCAGCCGGATGGATCGCAGGCGAACAGTACACGAGGATCACAGGCTTGACCGATTGGCGGAATCTGTCCACTGAAAAGGCGTCGGCGCAGGGCAGCGCCGACTCTTCCGAGAATCAGGTTGGAATAGCGGATTCCGATATGTGGCTGTCTGCGGGATGCGGCACGCATGATGTTTCCATGAACGTGGACAGGCAGGATTTGGGATCCGACAAGACGAATGTCGCATTGATTGATTTGGGCGAAAAGAAGAACGCTGAAATCACCATGCATTGGACGCGTACGACGGTACCTGATTTTGCGATGCCTTTCTACCTGTGCGCGGCATTGCTTGCGATCATGGCGGTGCTGTCGGCATCCGTGTTCGCGATGTCGCCGCAGAAGCGTCGTCATCGCGGGACGTTGGAAGCCGTTGAAAACGGGCAGGAGGAAGTGGCCTCCGACGCCCCGTCGCCGTGGGCGACGGCAACGTTGGCCTCGATTCCCGCGACCGCCGCTGCAGGGGCGGCGACATCCCGTCGTGCGCGTAGCCGCCGTCATGCCTCGCATCGCGCAGACCGTGCCGAAGCCCCTGCCGGATCGCGTGACGACGAAACCGCGAATGCCGGCGAACAGACTTCAAAACCGAGCATCGTCGATCCGGGCAGGCGTAATCTGGTCACCGAAAATGCCGGCGGCGCGAACGAGCAGGACTCGTCGAGCGCCGGCGAAACGACGTCCGTCATCACGCAGGACGAATTGCAGGCGTATTTCGCGCGTCTTGCGCAGGAGGCTTCCGAAGAGCGGGCCGCAAACGCGCAATCCGAATCATCGGATGATCAATCGGCAAACGGCGAATTCGGCGACAAGGAGGCATGATGGCAAGGAAATCCCGTATTACCGCAATCATGGCGTCCATTGCCGCCATCTCGATGACCGCCGGTCTTTCCGCATGCGAAGGACAGGTTCCAACGGTCTCCAATCCGTCCACGAGCACGGCCACCTCCACGGCCGTCCCGGATCTGACGGAAGCCCAGGAAAAGCGGATCCGTACGCGGATCCTGGAAACGCTCGACCAAGCGAATCAGGATCGCAACACCGACATACTGCCCACCATCATGTCGGGGCCGGCCCTGCAGGTGCGCACCAGCGAACTGATCACCGCGCGCGCGACGGGCCAGCTGGACAAGAAAACCACCATTCCGACCGACATTTCGCAGACGATCATCCCGACCGATAGCGGCTGGCCGCGTACCGTTTTCGCCATCACCACGACAACGGAAGACCAGCAATCCAAGCGTCTTCTGGTGTTGAAACAGGATTCGCCGCGGCAGAATTACAAGCTGTGGGGCGTCGCGCGACTGTTCCAGGGCGCGCAGCTGCCGAAATTCACCATCGCCAGCATCGGTTCGCAGATGGGCGACGAAAACGATGCAGGCCTGGTGGCTACGCCGAAGGAAGCCGTCGCCCAATACGTGGACGTGCTGCAGAACGGCGCGAACAGCCAGTATGCGGCCATGATCGCGGACGATTATTTCCGTCAGGCGATGGCGTCGCAGACGCAGACCGTGCAGGAAGGCATGGAACGCAACAGGGGCACGCTGCAGCAGACGTTCAGTGCGGTCGACGGCGCGCTCGCCTGCATGCGAGCCGCTGACGGCGGCGAACTGGTCGTGACGCAGATCAACAACGAGATGATCCGCCAGGCCGGCGAAGGCCGCCAGTCACTGCCTGCATCCGATTCGGAGACCGCGCTGTTCGGCGGTGCGACGGCGACCAGCACGATGAAGGTCACCTATGTGAGCATGGTCGCGCTGTACATTCCGCCGGAAGGATCCGACCAGCAGATCACGGCCGTCGGCGCCGAATGGCAGCCGGTAAGCGTGGAGGCGCTGTAAGACGGAATCCTCGTGCAGGCATTGCATCGTTGCGCAGCCGCTCCCGCAGGCATTCCGTTATGTGACGTTGCATGCCGCTGCATGACGCTGTGTGACGGATTCTCTTGTGGCGCAACGCTTTACGGCGTGATGCCGCAACTATAGTTGATTGCGGCAATGATTGTTGTTTGATTTCTGCAAGCGGCCGCCTCATCGAGGGCGGCCCGGAATCGGGAGGCATGATGGCAGGTCAGTTCAATCCTGGCGTGTCCCTTGCGGGCGCGGTCGATTTGGAAGCGTTGAAGCATCAGGTTAAGGCGGAACCGGGCGAAGCCGGCGGCGCTCCGGCCGCGGGCGGCTATGTGATCGACGTTTCCGAAAACACGTTCCAGGCGATGGTGCAGACTTCGGCCACATTCCCGATCGTGCTGCTGCTGTGGGTGCCGACGGATGACCGTCTCTTCCCGATGGCGCAGCGGCTTGGCGATGCCGTGAACGCGATGAACGGCCAGATTCAGCTGGCCCGCATCGATATTGCGGCGAACCCGTCCATTGCACAGGCCTTCCAAGTGACTGGCGCGCCCGCATTGTTCGGTCTGATCGGCGGACGCTCGATGCCGATTCTGCAAGGCCTGCCGTCCGACGCCGAACTGCAGCAGATCGCGGATGAAGTGATTCCGAAATTGGTCGCCGTCGCGCAGCAGGCCGGCGTGGTCGGCAGCGCGCCGTATTCCGGCGATCCCGATCAGGACGGCGCCGCGGCTGCCGGCGAGGCGGGCGCTTCGGCCGAGCCGCAGATTCCGGCCGCGCATATGGACGCCTACATGTTGGCGCAGCAGGGCGATTATGCCGGTGCCGCCGCCGCATACGGCAAAGTGCTGGAAGCCGATCCGAATGACGCGCTGGCCGCCCGTGAACGCGCGAAGGCGCTGCTGCTGGCCCGTTCCGGCGCCGCGGACGTGCGACTGGTGCGCGCCGCCGCCGCGGAGCATCCGGATGATGTCGAAGCGCAGCTTGCCGTCGCCGACATCGACATGATCGGCGGTCAGATTCAGGACGCGTTCGACCGTCTGCTGGACTTCCTTGCGGCGGGCCATCGCGCCGACATCGAGCCGGTACGACAGCGCATGCTGGAATATTTCCTGATTCCGCCGGCGGACGATGAACGTCTGAAGCGCGCGCGCCGCCGCCTCGCCACGCTGATGTACTGATCATCGGCCGGCTGGCCGTTTGTCTGTAGCGCCCTCGCATGATTGTGCGGGGGCGTTTATGCTGTTATGTTGCCGATCATGCTTTGGACGTGTGTTATTTGGTCCATGCCTGTCATAAAATAGTCAAGTTAACTCGGGTTCGTAGCTCAGTGGATAGAGCGTCTGTCTCCGGAACAGAAGGTCGTGGGTTCGATCCCCATCGAGCCCACGAGAACGGCGGAATTCCAAGGATTTCCAGTCGGCCCTAACCCCACCCCGTCCAAATCGGGGACATTCCGGGGACATTGCTATGCAAAGGCGTCCTCTTCAACGCGCCGGATCGATCGTGTGCGCGGCGATCCAACCGTCGATATCCGGACGCCGGTATCTCGCCGGCCGGCCCCAAACCTGCCCTAAACCTGCCCTAAACTTGCCCCCAACCTGCCCTCAAAGTCGGTATTTGCTCGGTATTTGCCTTCCATCCGTTCCATTCGCGACCATTTCTGCGACTTATGACGAAGCCACTGCGCACAATTGGTCGCCAATAGCTGATTTTCCGACCAATTGTGCATGGTGGCTTCGTTCAAAATGGCACGTTTGGTCGTTTTATCGGCAGGACGAGTCTCTCCGTCCGCCGTCACGACAAGGACGATGTCTTCATTACGGCATCCGATTGAGACAAGATGGTCCTTCTCGTTCTGGTCGAGCGTGAAGAGACGCTCGCCTGTCTTTGGAATGTAGAGCCGATGGGCGCAATGTCTGGGTTGGGCTCATCCTCGTCACCAGGCGTGGTGGTGTTCTGGAGGCATTGCTGGAGAAAGATGCCCAACCCGTCGGATCGATTGCGTGCGCGGCGATCCGACCAGCCGGCGGCATGACGTCGTCAGCGTGACGAAGCCTGATATGATCTGCCCCACTCCTGCATGGCGGTGAGAATCGGCTGCAGGCTCGACCCCAGCTCCGTCAGGGAGTATTCCACCCTTGGAGGCACCTCCGCGTACACCGTCCGCGTGACGAGGTCGCCGTGGGTTGCGGCGCGGGTCGCGGAAGGCGGGCCCGCCGTCCAACGCATTCCCGATCCGCGACATGCATGGGCGTGGGAATCGTCGAAATCTTTCAAAAATGCGCGGCTTCCGTCGAAATGCCCGGAATCGCGCATTGGTTTCCTCTCGGCAACCATCCAATAGTATCCTTTGGGTAATTGTATTACAAGAAAGTGTCTTCTTTACATTCGAAAGCAACGTTCCTATCTTGAACGGCGAGGCTTCGGACACGGAACGCGGCGAAGCGGGGAAACCACACGATAAGGAAGGCGACGGCATGGACAAGAACGCATTCGCCGCCGTAAAGCTCGCAAAGGGCGAGGTTCGCGTCTGTGATTTCGGCGGAGTGACGCTGCATGCGTACGAAACGAACGGCCTCATCGGCGACGAGGTCTTCATCGTGGAGAAGGGCGGCAAGGCGCTGATCGAGAACTTCACGAGCGCCTTCGGCGCCGCCTTCGACGGCGGCGTCCACAAGATCACCGACTTCATCGAGCCGGGAGAGACGGCGGTATGCGGCATCGACTTCGACATCAGGCAGACCGCCGAGGCGTTCGACATCGTCATCCCCGAAATCAACGCCGTCTACACGCATATGCTGGGGCATGACCGCCATTCCATCGTCGCAAGCGCGGAGCATGCCGACGCGATGATCGCCGGACTCAACGGATGCATCGAAAAGGGATACGACCTGGTGCTGTCTGCGCATTACACGCCGGAAGACCTGAAGGATGTGCGGGAGAAGATCGATTACCCGAACGATCCGAAGGCGATCGCGGCGGATTGCAAGGACGCCGGCAGCTTCAAGACGGAAGTGCGGAAGCGGTATCCGTCCTACGGCGGCCGGAACTATCTCGACATGACCGCGGATTTCCTGTACACGTAGCGCACCTCGTGCAAGCGTTTCCGAGACGTCTTCGAACCGCCTTGAACCGTCCCTGAGGCGCCCCTGAAACCTTCCTGATATATCCCTGAATTTCGCCTGTCGCGCAGGATAACGCGTCGGTGTTCTGCCACAATGAAAAAGGATACGGCATCGGGGCCGTGAAACGTTCGGCTTACGGTCCCATTGAAGGCACCGGTATCCGGTGGGTGAAAGGACGCGTCATGAACGGCCGCAATGTGACTTCATCGAAAGCCCTGCGCGAGGGAACGCCTCGCCCTGCGTTCCGCATGAAGCTGATGTCCGTCGTCGTCCTGTTCGGCATGCTGTTGACTGTCGGCTGCATGGCATGCCATCGTATGGCCGTCTCCTTCGGCGGCCCGGACGCCATCCGGCCGTTCGCGGTAGCCGGGCATACGTTCGCGGGGCGGTCCAGGCCCATCGTCATCGCCCATCGCGGCGACAGCGGTGAAGCGGAGAATTCGCTGCGCTCCATCGCGCGTGCGGCGTCGAACGGCGCCGACTATGCGGAAATCGATGTAAGGCTCACCTCCGACGGGTATCCCGTCGTATTCCATGACCGCACCACGGAGCGTCTTTCGGCGCAGGGGCGCACCGTGACCGTCGCGCGAACGCCGTTGCGGACGCTGCGGCGCATGCGTATGCGTTCGAACGGCATGCAGTATCGGATCCCGACATTGCGCGAGGCCTTCGATGTCGCGATGTCGTCCGGCATAGGGCTGCTGCTCGACCTGAAAACCGGGGATGAGGGGGCGGACAAGCTCGCCTCGACGGTGGCATACGAAATCCGACGGATCGGATACGACGATCAGGTGATGCTCATGTCGACGAACCGGAAGGTGCTGTCGAGGCTGGAACGCAGGCATCCGCAATGGCTGGTCGGATACTGCGCCAGCGGGCATCCGGAATCCGTCGACTGGAATGACGGCGCGGATTTCGTGGTATTGCGCGGCCATGAAATGACTTCGGCGTTCATGCGTTTGGCTCGTGAGCATCAGGTGCCGGTGCTCGCCGGATCGATATGGGACGGTCGGGCCGCCGCACGCTGCCTTGAAGCGGGGGTCACGGGCATGCTGGGCGACGATATGGCGATGATCCGCCATGCGGTCGACGTCGACGAAATGCGTTCGACGCGTATCGCCAACGGCATCGTCTCCATAATATGGAACGGGGTTTCGTCCGCGGACTGACCTTTCGGCCCATGCCGCCGGTCGGCTGCCGGCTGGCATGGGCCGCGGCGCTTCCTATTTGGACCATCCGTCACGGATGCGGATTCGGCGACGTATGATGTCGGACATCATTCATCCGATGAATCGACCATTGAAGGAGCAGTGATGAACGAGAGGCTGGAAGCCGTGGCCACGACGAGCGCGCCGACTGCGTTGGGCGCCTACAGCCAGGCCGTCAAGGCCAACGGGTTCGTGTTCGTGTCCGGCCAGCTGGGCATCGATCCGGCCACCGGCGAGCTGGCGGGCCCGACCGCGGGCGAGCAGGCCACGCAGGCGTTGAAGAACATCGCGCACATTCTTGAGGCCGCCGGCACCGGCCTGAGCGGCGTGGTGCGCACCACGATCTATATGAAGGACGTCGACGATTTCAAGGAGGTCGACGCCCGTTACGCCGAAGTCTTCTGCGGCGACGTGAAGCCGGCCCGCTGCGCGTTCGGCGGCAACGACATCCCCAAGGGCGCCCTCGTCGAAATCGACGCGATCGCGGCCCTGTGAGCCAAGGAACGTAAGACGATGCGGGCGTGATGCGCGCCCCATTCGACGCGGCGGCGGTTTCCTGTTCAATGAAGGTCATTGAACGGAAACATGCCGCCGCGTTCGTCGTATAAGCGGCGTCCGTGGCCGCCGCCATCCGAGGTCTCCTCTGTCTGCGTGCCCGGTATTCTTAGAAGAATGAGCCCAGAAGCATTGAGTGAACTGATTTCCGCCATCGCGCACGACCTTGTCGCTGCCGGTGAGGCGGGCACCCTGACCGAAGACCTGATTCCCGACACGTCCAAGTTCGCCGTGATGCGCCCGAAGGATCGCGCGCACGGTGATTGGGCTTCCAACGCCGCCATGCAGCTGGCCAAGAAGGCCGGCATGAAGCCGCATGATCTGGCTGAACTGTTCGCGGCCCGCCTCACCGAGGCCGACGGCGTCAGCAAGGTCGAAGTGGCCGGCCCCGGCTTCATCAACATCACGCTTGATTCCGCTTCCGCCGCGGCCGTCGTGGACGCCGTGCTCGAGGCCGGCGCCGCGTACGGCAGGAACGATCATCTGGGCGGCGAAACGTTGAATCTTGAATTCGTTTCCGCCAACCCGACCGGCCCGATCCATATCGGCGGCACCCGTTGGGCGGCCGTCGGCGATTCGATGGCCCGCGTGCTCGAAGCGAACGGCGCGAAGGTCGTGCGCGAATATTATTTCAACGATCACGGCGAGCAGATCAACCGTTTCGCCAAGTCGCTGGTCGCCGCCGCCCATGGCGAGGAATGCCCGATCGACGGATACAAGGGCGCCTACATCGATGAAATCGCGCAGCGCGTTATCGACGAAGCCAAGGCGGAAGGCATCGACGCGTTGTCGCTGCCGCGCGTCGACGGCGGCGTCGACAACGATGGAAATCCGCTGGGTGAGGGAGATTCCGAACAGCGTGAGGAATTCCGCAAGCGTGCGGTGCCGATGATGTTCGACGAAATCCGCCGTTCGATGAAGAACTTCCGCGTCGACTTCGACGTGTGGTTCCACGAGAACAGCCTGTATGAGCAGGGCGCGGTCGACAAGGCGATCGCCGACCTGCGCGCCCGCGGCGACATCTTCGAAAAGGACGGCGCCACCTGGTTCGCCTCCACCAAGCACGGCGACGACAAGGACCGCGTCATCATCAAGTCCGACGGCAACGCCGCGTACTTCGCGGCCGACATCGCCTACTACTACAACAAGCGCCATCGCGAAACCGACCCGGCCGACGTGGCGATCTACATGCTGGGCGCCGATCATCACGGCTACATCGGCCGCATGATGGCCATGTGCGCCGCCTTCGGCGACGAGCCGGGCAAGAACATGCAGATCCTGATCGGCCAGCTCGTCAACGTGATGAAGGACGGCAAGCCCGTCCGCATGTCGAAACGCGCCGGCAACGTCGTCACCATCGACGATCTGACCGAAGCCATCGGCGTGGACGCGGCCCGCTACTCGCTGGCCCGCACCGACTACAACTCGCCGGTCGACATCGACCTGAACCTGCTGGCATCCCACTCCAACGAAAACCCGGTGTACTACGTGCAGTACGCGCACGCCCGCTCCTGCAACGTGGACCGCAACGCCGCCGACGCCGGCATCACGTATGAGGGCGCCGACCTGGCATTGCTCGACACCGTCGCCGACGGCGAAGTGCTCGCCGCCCTGGCCCAATGGCCGGCGGTACTGCGAGAAGCCGGCGACCTGCGCGCCCCGCACCGCGTGGCCCACTATCTGGAGGACCTCGCCGCCACGTACCACAAGTGGTACAACGTGGAACGCGTCGTGCCGATGTCCCTGACCGATCCGGAGGAACGCGCCGACGACGCCGAACGCGAAGCCATGCGCATCGCCAAGGCTCCGGAACCGGCCCGCGCCGCCGCACGACTGAAGCTCAACGACGCCGTGCAGGCCGTCATCGCCTCCGGTCTCGACCTTCTGGGCGTCAGCGCACCGGACAAGATGTGATCTGACGACACACGGCCCCCTCACATTGCGACCGCGCATCGCATTCGCAGAGGGGGCTGTCGCATATCGGAATCGCATATATCGCATTGCGATATTCCGGCATTGCCGATGACGCGGCGTCCTGCAATCCGATATCCGACGGTCCCGCAGGCAATCATCCTGATAAATCGAACAAAACAAACAAGACCAACGAATCAATCCGATTTTTCACATCCTCATATCGCATAAGGAGCGCACATGCCCGTCACCCCGATCTGGCCCAAAGCCAGCGCCATCAACAGCGACGGCGCCATCGAATTCCACGGCCGCACCGCCGAATCACTGCTGGACGACTTCGGCTCGCCGCTGTATCTGATCGACACCGACGAAGTCGCCGACCGCGCCTCACGCTTCGTCAAAGCCGCGGCCGCCGCCTTCCCCACCACGACCACGCATGTCAGCTTCGCCGCAAAAGCGTTCATCTCCAAGGAAATCGTGCGCATCGTCACCGAACAGGGCATGCTCGTCGACACCTGCACCATGGGCGAAATGCGCATCGCGCTCGCCGCAGGCGTTCCGGGGCGACGCCTCGTGCTGCACGGCAACAACAAAAGCGACGAGGAAATCGCGCTCGCCATCGAACAGGGATTCGCCAAAATCGTCGTCGACGAACCGGACGAACCGGCCCGCATCGAACGCATCGCCAAACGGCTTGGCAAGCGCGCCCGCGTGATGCTGCGCGTCACGTCCGGCATCCACGCCGGCGGCCACGAATTCGTATCAACCGCGCATGAGGATCAGAAATTCGGCGTGCCGCTGCTGCCTGCCGGCGCGGACGCATCGGCGCTGGATCTGCTGGAGAACCTGTCCGAGGTGACGCCGGCCGGGGCGAACGCGCGATTGCGTGAGCATGAGGTCGCAGATGATGCCGTCGGCAGTGTTGCGGCATCCGATGGTGTCGCTGCCGGCAATGTTTCCGGCGATGCGGCCGTCTCGCACAAGCCATATGAGCGCATGCTGCGTCACGACATCAAATATCCGTATGATCTGAACGCCGCCGACGTTTCCGACGACGACCGCATGCTGGCCGCGGCGATGGAAACCGTTGCGGACGGGCCGGCGCTCGCCGTGCTGAAGGATATTCTGCGCCGCGGAGATTCGCTGGAACTGGTCGGCATCCATTCGCATATCGGATCGAATATCCATGATGCGGACGCCTTCATCCAGGCGGCCCGACGCATGATGCTGCTGCGCAAGACCTTCTACGCCACCGACGCCTACACGCTGCCGGAAGTCGACCTGGGCGGCGGATACTCCGTGGCCTACACGGACGGCGAGGATTCGATGGACGTGAACGTCGAACTGCGGCGTCTCGCCGAAGCGGTCACCGGCGTCAACCGTGCGCTCGGCATGCCGGCTCCGGTGATCTCCTTCGAACCGGGCCGCTGGATCGTGGCCCCGGCCGGCGTGACGCTGTACCGCGTGGGCACGGTCAAAACCGTCGCGCTGAGCGGCGTCGTCGACGAACAGGGCGATCCGGTGACCGAACGCACGTATGTTTCGGTGGACGGCGGCATGAGCGACAACGTCCGCCCGGCGTTGTACGGCTCGAAATACGCGGTGCGCATGGCCAACCGCGCGGGCTCGGAAGAGACGAAGCTGTGCCGCGTCGTCGGCATGCACTGCGAGTCGGGCGACATCATCGTCCCCGAATGCCAGCTGCCGGCCGACGTTCGGCGCGGCGACGTCCTGGCCGTGCCGGTGACGGGCGCGTACGGCCGCACGATGGCCAGCAACTACAATCAGGCGCTGATTCCTGCCGTCGTCGCAGTGAGCGAAACGAACGCCCATGTGATGATCCGCCGTCAGACGGTCGACGATCTGTTGGCCTTGGACGTCAGCGAATGATCGATGACGTCACATGACGGTGACACATGACGGTGTCGTGTGACGGGCATGTGACGATGCCATGTGACGGTGACGGATAACGGCGACGATCCCCGGCTGCCCAGATCAGGCAGTCGGGGATCGTCATATGCGTCATGCCGGGCGTCGTGCCGCCTGGCCGCGGCCGGCACGGGATTCAGGATTTGACGGCGAGCCGTCCGATTGTGGTGCCTGCGGCGACGGCGCCGGCCTTCGGCAGCGTCAACGTGTCGATGCGGTCGGGATTCGTGAAGACGACGATGACATCGGTGGCCTTCCCCGCAGCGGTGATCGCGGCGAAATCGACATCCACCATGGGGATGCCGGCCTGCACTGGCTGTCCCGCGGCGACGCGCATGGTGAACGGCGCTCCTTCGAGCTGCACGGTGTCCACGCCGATGTGGATGAGCACTTCGACGCCGCCCGGCGTGGTGATGCCGACCGCGTGCTTGGCGTTGGCGATGGTGGTCACGGTGCCGCTGACCGGCGCCACCACAGTGCCGGACGCCGGCACGACGCCGAAGCCGTCGCCGAGGATCTTCGCGGCGAACGTTTCGTCCGGAACCTCGTCGATCGGCTTGCATGATCCGTCGACGGGGGAGACGATCGGCATCGTGGTCGGCTGGCCGGGCTGCGGCTGCGTCGTCGCGGCCGGGGTCTCCGCCGGCTCCGATGTCTGGTCAGGCTTGTCGCGGCGGAAAAGCGAGGAAAGGAAACCTGCCATGGAAACTCCTTGTTGAAAACGAGATGATGGTTGGATATGAACAAACGGGGTTAGCGCTGACTGCGTACGCTAACCCCATTTGCGGACGGTGAAGTCACGACTTGGCGTGGATCTCTCCCATCGCGTCGGCGACGGCCTGCACCTGCGTGCCGACGATGATCTGGACGTTCTTCGCGTCCAACACCTTGACGCCCGGAACCAGTTTCCTGATCGTATCCAGGTCGATGTTGGAAGTGCTGTTGACGCCCATGCGCAGACGGGTCACGCAGTTTTCGATGTCGACGACGTTGGTCTTGCCGCCGAGGGCCGCATACAGTTTGGCGGCCAGATCGGCGTACTTGTCGGCGGCCTGGGCGACCGGAGCGACGGTCTTGGCCGGTTCGTCGAAGGCGGCGGAGGAGATCTCCTCATCGTCATCGCCGCGGCCCGGGGTCTTCAGGTTGAACTTCTTGATCACGAACGTGAAGACGAAGTAGTAGATGACCGCGAAGACCAGGCCCTGCACGATCAGCATCCATGGCTGGTGCGCCTGCGGCACGCGCAGCGACAGGAACCAGTCGATGAAGCCTGCGGAGAAGTTGAAGCCTGCGATCCACTGGAACGCGGCGGCGATGAACACCGACAGGGCGGTGAGCAGCGCATGCACGACATACAGCGGGAACGCGGCGAACATGAAGGAGAACTCCAACGGTTCGGTCACGCCGGTAAGGAAGGCGGCAAGGCCACCGGCCAGCATCAGCGAGCCGACCGCCTTACGCTTCTCGGGCTTGGCGCACCGGTAGATGGCGAACGCGCCGGCAGGCAGGCCGAACATCATGATCGGGAAGAAGCCGGCCTGATACATGCCGGTGACGTAGGTGCCCCACGGGTGGAATCCGCCGGTCGCCTGCACTGCGGCCACGTCGCCGGACAGGCCGCCGACGCCGTTCCAGAACTTCGTGATGTCGTCGATGCCGGCCAGGTTGAACCAGAACACATTGTTCAGAGCATGATGCAGGCCGGTCGGGATGAGCAGACGGTTGAAGAAGGCGTAGATGCCGGCGCCCACGGCGCCCATGCCCATCAGGGATTCGCCGAACCAGACCAGTCCGTTGTAGACGAGCGGCCACACGAACAGCAGGATCAGCGAAATGACCGACATGATCGCGGCGGTCAGGATCGGCACGCAGCGGCGGCCGGAGAAGAACGCCAGGAAGTCCGGCAGCTTCGTCTTGCTGAACCGGTTGTACAACGCGCCTGCGACGCAGCCGACCATGATGCCGAAGAACACGTTCTTGTTGCCGATGGCGCCCGCGGCGAACGCCGGATGTTCTTTGTCGATGGTCGCCGCGTCGAATCCGAGGAACATCGAAGCGGAACCCAGAATCGTGGTGACGGTCATGAAGCCGACAAGACCGGACAGGGCGGAGGCGCCGTCCTTGTCGCGCGCCATGCCGATGGCGACGCCGACGGCGAAGAGCAGGCCGAGATTGTCGAGGATCGCGGATCCGGTCTTGCACAGGTAGGCGGCGACGACGTTGTTGCCGCCCCATCCGGACGGGTCGATCCAGTAGCCGATGCCGAGGAACAGCGCCGCGGCAGGCAGACAGGCGACGGGGAGCATCAGCGCTCGGCCCAGTCGCTGAACATATGCTTTCATTATTCAGACTCCTTCATCTATCATCCGGCGATATCGTGAACGTTCCTCATCGAACCTCACGGCCGTGCACAGCCATTGGGCACGGCGGCTCCCCGCATGGCGGGAAGCGGCATCGCTTGCAACCAATGATACACTGCGACGGCGAGGTAACATCATAATTGTTAACTTCTTTTGCGAAACGGCGTCAACGGAATGGGAATGAGACGGAATCGCCGGCGTGTCGGATTTCATTCGTACAATGAGACCAGTCAGATAAGGCGTATCGACCGCAAGGAGACGAAATAAGTGGCACAGGAACAGGTTTCTCCGATTCGCGTCGGATTGTTGGGCGCAGGCACCGTCGGCTCGCAGACCGCACGACTGATCGTCGAACAGAAGGATGAGCTCGCGGCCCGCATCGGACGTCCGATCGAACTGTCCGGCGTCGCATGCCTCGACCCCGACGAAGTGGACTTCCCCTGGATCGACCGCTCCCTGCTGACCAGCGACACCATGTCGGTATGCCGCAACGCCGACATCGTCGTCGAACTGATCGGCGGCACCAACGTCGCACGCACCTTCGTGCTTGAGGCCATCAACAACGGCGCTTCCGTCGTCACCGCCAACAAGGCGTTGCTCGCAAAATACGGCGAGGAAATCTATTCCGCCGCCGAAGCCAAGGGCGTCGACATCTATTTCGAGGCCGCAGTAGGCGGCGCCATCCCGTTCCTGCGTCCGTTGCGCGAATCGCTTGTCGGCGACAAAATCACCAGCATGCTGGGCATCGTCAACGGAACGACGAATTACATCCTCGACGAAATGACCACCAAGGGACTCGACTTCGACGATGTCCTCAAGGACGCCCAGGCCAAGGGCTACGCCGAAGCCGATCCGACGGGCGACATCGAAGGCTATGACGCGGCCAACAAGGCCGCCATCATGGCGACGCTCGGCTTCCATACCAACATCACCATCGACGACGTCAGCGTCGAAGGCATCACCAAGATCACCGCCGACGACATCGCGGCAGCGGCGGCGGAAAACAAGGTCATCAAGCTGCTCGCCGTCGTCGAAAACGGCGAGGCCGGCGTGTCCGCGCGCGTCTATCCGGCGCTGATCGGCACCGACCATCCGCTCGCCTCCGTGCACGGCTCCTTCAATGCCGTGTTCGTCAAGGCCGAAGCCGCCGACGACCTCATGTTCTACGGCCGCGGCGCAGGCGGCGCCCCGACCGCTTCCGCCGTCGTCGGCGACGTGGTCACCGTGGCGCGTCACATCGTCGCCGGCTGCACCGGTCCGGCCATCCCGCTGTACAAGGCCCTGCCGAAGGCTCCGGTCAACGCTTCCAAGGCCGCTTTCGCAGTGCGTTTCGTCATCCACGACAAGCCGGGCGTGCTGGCCGCCATCGCCGAGAAATTCGCCGAGCACGGCATCTCCATCAATGGCGTGAACCAGGATCTCAAGCCGACCATGAATGAGCCCGGCTATGACGGCGAACTGCAGCAGCTGCGCATCGTCACCCACCTGACCGACGAGCAGACGCTGCGCGCAACCGTCAAGGATGTGTGCGAACTGGATTGCGTGGCGGGCGAACCGTCCATCCTGCGCGTCATGGACTGAATCGGCGAGCCGATACGGCAAAAACCGAAATAGCGAATGCTGAAACAGCAAATACTGAAGTGACGAAATGAGCTGAAATATGCTGAATCTGCCTCATGTTTCACGTGAAACATGAGGCATTTGATTATAAGGAGGAACGGATGATCCCAGTGGCTCGGCAAGTGCATGTGCGCGTGCCTGCAACCAGCGCCAACCTCGGCTCCGGCTTCGACACGGTCGGTCTGGCGTTGGACTATCACGACGAGCTTGTGTTCACGCTCAACGGCGACGCCGGCGAAACCGGCGACATGACTGCCTCCGGCGCCGCCGTCGCGGCAGGCGACGTTTCGGCGCATGTCATCATCGACGGCGAAGGCGCGGATACGTTGCCGCGCGACGAAACGCATCTGGTCGTCTCCGCATTCCGCCGCGCCTGCCAGACCTTCGGCCTGGGCCGTCTCGGCTTCACCTTGGAAGCGCATAACAACATCCCTCAGGCGCGAGGCATGGGATCGTCCGCAGAAGCCATCGTCGCAGGCATCGCGGCGGCCGCCGCCTTCGCGCAAGAGGGGCCGCTCAACCGTGACGCCATCTTCGAACTCGCCGCGGCGATCGAAGGACACCCCGACAACGTCGCGCCGGCCGTATACGGCGGGCTGACCATGTCATGGAACCTGCAAACCGGCGAAGGCGTCGGATCCGTGCCGATCCCGCAGGGCGAGCCGCTGCACGGCGGCTTCCACACCGTCAACTATCAGGTCTCCGACGATGTGACCACGGCCGTGTTCGTGCCGGATTTCGAACTGTCCACAGAAAAGGCGCGCAAGGCGCTGCCGGGCGACCTCGCCTTCAAGGACGCCGTATACAACGTGTCGCGCGTGGGACTTCTGCCGGCCGCGATGAATCCCGGAATGCTGGCCGCAGCCAGCGCCGACCCGAACGCGCTGCTGTACGTGGCGACGCAGGACAAGCTGCATCAGCCGTATCGCGCCGCATTGATGGAGCCATCCTGGAATCTGATCGAAACATTGCGCGCCCGCGGCTACGCCGCAATGGTTTCCGGCGCCGGCCCGTGCGTGCTCGTGCTGCATCACGGCGACGCGCGCGAAGCGATCGAAGAGGCCGCCGCCAAGCAGCTTGCCAGCGGCCACTGGCGTGTGTTGCATCTCGCCGTCGACACCGCCGGCGTGCAAGTCGAGCGCCGTTAGGGGGCGTCTCTGGCGTTGACTGGCGTCCTCCTGCTGCTGGCGGGTGCGTCCCTGCTGCTGGCGGGCGCGTTATCTGTTACTGGCGGGCGTCTCACGTACTGCTGACGGGCGTCTTTTTGCCGTTGACGGCCTCTCTTGCCGTTGGAGGGCGCGTCTCTTGCTGTTAAGCGGGTATTTCCTTACCGTCCGCGGGCGCCTCTCTGACACTTTTGACCGCAACACGCCGTGTTATGCGGGCAAAAGTGTCAGGAAAGGTGTGCAGGGGAGGCGAAGAGGACGGGCTCTGCCGGGTTTGGCTGTCCCATCCTGACGGTTTTGACCGCAACATGCCGCGTTCGGCGGGCAAAAGTGTCAGGAGGGCGTGCAGGGGAGGTGAAGAGGACTGTCCTTGCCGGGTTTGGCTGTCCCATCCTGACGGTTTTGACCGCAACACGCCGCGCTTGGCGGGCAAAAGTGTCAGGAGGGCGTGCAGGGGAGGTGAAGAGGACTGTCCTTGCCGGGTTTGGCTGTCCCATCCTGACGGTTTTGACCGCAACACGCCGCGCTTGGCGGTCAAAAGTGTCAGGAAAGGCGTGCAGGGGAGGCGAAGAGGACGGGCCTTGCCGGGTTTGGCTGTCCCATCCTGACGGTTTTGGTCGCGACGCGCCGCGTTCGGCGGGCAAAAGCGTCAGGAAGACGGGGCGGGCGAGGTACGGCAGGGTGGGGACGAGGCTGAGGCGGGACCGAGGTGGGGTCTGGTGAGGCGGGACGCTTGCATTGGTAGAGTTGAAGGCATGACGATTCCGCTGATTCTTGCTTCGAAGTCCCTGCCGCGCCGCAATGTGCTGTTTTCGGCCGGCATCTGTCCGACGATCCGCGTATCCCATGTTGACGAGCCCGCAGCATTGGAACGCGCCGCGAAAGAGCGCGGCATCGGCGTCGACGATTTGACGGTCGAGGAGCGCGTCATGATTCTCGCCGAAGCCAAAGCGCGCGTCGTATACGACGCCTACCGCAATGTCGCCGCCACCGCGGCGGCGGCCACCGGCGAGCAGATCACAGGCCTCCCGCTTGCGGCGAAGGCCGACGAAGCGCATGAATCAGCCGACCATCCTTCCGACATCACGCGTACGCGTGATTTCTCAAGCATCGCCATTCCCACCGAATCCTGCCCGATGTCGAACATCGGCGCCGGCGAACATGGCGGCCTCAACGCCAGCACCGTCGGCCCGCTGATCCTCGGCTGCGATTCCATGTATCTGATGGACGGCGAATGCTATGGCAAGCCGCACAGCGCCGACGTCGCCCGCGAACGGCTTCGTGCGATGCGCGGCGCCACCGGCGAATTATGGACGGGCCACTGCCTGATCGACTTCGCCACCGGCCGCGTCGCCCGCGGAGCCAGCAGGGCGACGCTGCGTTTCTGCGAATATTCCGACCGCGACATCGAACGCTACATTGAAACCGGCGAACCGTTGGAAGTCGCCGGCTCCTTCACCATCGACGGATTCGGCGGAGCCTTCATCGACGGCATCGAAGGCGACCCGCACGGCATCATCGGACTGAGCCTGCCGTTGGCGCGCCGCCTTACCGCAGAACTGGGCATCGAATGGACCGATCTGTGGAACGTGACGCGCGAAGACCAGTATCCGAGCGCCGGCACCGATTCGAAAACAGGGGAGAAAAGCGTGCTGCCGCCGAAGGAAAACGTGAAACAGCCGGGTGACGGCTGGGTCGACTGCGCTTGCGGGCGCAAGCATTGGGGCCTGAACGGAGCGTCCGGCATCCTGCTGGTCCGTCGCGACGCCGAAACCGGCAAGCCGACGCATGTGGTGATGCAGCATCGCGCATTGTGGAGCGCCGAAGGCGGCACATGGGGCATACCGGGAGGCGCCAGCGCCGATGGCGAGACGCCGATCGAAGGGGCGCTGCGCGAAGCCTACGAAGAGGCCAACATCACACCGGAAGACATCGAAGTGGTCGGTGCCTACCGTGAAGACCATGGCCCATGGGGCTACACCACGGTGTTCGCATTCGAAAAGCCCGGTCACAGCGTCAATCCGCAGGCCAACGACGATGAAAGCATGGAAATCGAATGGGTGCCGATCGACGATGTACCCAATCGAAAACTGCTTACCGCGATGCGCACCGATTGGCCGGCCTTCCGCGCGCGTATCGACGTGCTTGCCGCGGCGTAGCGATTATAGCGGCGCAGTGACTGTAGCGGTGCCGCGATTGCAGTGATGCAGTGGTCGTAATGATGCAGCAAGTGCGGTAATCATAGCGGATACGGCAGGCGCGACGGGGGCAGGTGCACATTCGATTGCGTACGCCCCGCAATGCATGCCAGCAACGTGTGTCCGCAATGTGCGTCCGCAGCGCATGCATCGCACGCACTCTTATAAAAAAGCGCTGGTAACACGCCAACTGTGAGCGCTCACTATGAAACGCGCCGTAATCGCGGTATCCTCACAATAAGGCGGTCGCCAGCAAAGCAGCTGCAGGCAATACGGGGAGGCAAACATGGCAGGCAAACGCAACACCGGCAACAAGCGCCCTTCGATTTTCGAAGTGGCGAAGCTCGCCGGCGTCAGCCATCAGACGGTCTCCCGCGTCATCAACAATTCGCCGTCCGTTTCCGACGCGACGCGCGCGAAAGTGCAGCAGGCGATCGACGAATTGGGCTATCGTCCCAGCAATTCCGCCCGTGCGCTCGCCTCACGCCGATCCCGTACGATCGGTCTGATCGCTGGCGGGCAGCGCTTTTTCGGCCCGATCTCCGCGATTTCGGCGATCGAATCGACGGCGCGCTCGCACGGCCTGTTCGTTTCGGTTTCGATGGTGCACGAGGCGCTGTGCACGCAGGACGAATTCGACGACCTGTGCCGCACGTTCGATGAGCAGGACGTCGACGCATTCATTTTCCTGGCCCCCACCGATGTGATGTTTTCCGCCGCCTGCCGCGCGCAGATCGCGCAGCCGCGCGTTATCGTGACGTCCACGCATGGCGCGACGAACGTGCAGGAAGGGCTGCGTCTGATGCGTGCCGCCGAACGGAGGCGCGTTTCCGTGGTCGGCGTCGACCAGTGGGGTGCGATGGCGAATGTGATGCGGCTGGTCGCGCAGCAGGGGCATCGTTCGGTCCTGTATTTCGCGGGGCCGAAGGAATGGCGCGATGCGGCGACGCGTCTGATGGCGTGGAACAAGCTGTGCGCCGCGAATTCGGTGAGTTCGGTGACCGTGCAGTCCGAAACGTGGGAATCGGCCGAGGCCTACGGCAAGATGAATCATGTTCTTGACAACATCGGCCGCTCCGGCGGCAGGCTGCCGACTTGCGTGGTGACCGCGAACGACAGCCAGGCCGTCGGCATTGCGCGCGCTTTGCACGAGCATGGCGTGCGCATTCCGCAGGAGGTGAGCCTGATTGGTTTTGACGATATGCCTGCGATGGACAATATGTTCCCGCCTTTGACGACGGTGCGTCCCGATTTCGAGCAGCTTGGCGTCGCCGCGATGCGTGAGGCGCTGCGTTTGCTGGGTGAGGGCGAAACCCCGAGTTTTGCGGTGACGCAGCATGGTGCCGGCCTGATTCCCGCGAAGGTGATGATGCGCAGTTCGCTTGGCGTCGCCGTCGGACGATGATTTCGCGGTTTTCTTGTTCGTGATTTCCTGATTTGTGATTCCTTGATTCGTGATTTCCTGTCTTGCGATGTCGCTTTGCGGTTGCGTCTTGCGATTGCGCTTGTCGATCGCGTCTTGCGATTGCGCCTTGCATTACTGCCTTGCGATGGCATGGTGACGGCGATTTGCGGGTGGCGGTTTTCGTGATGATTTCGCGATGATTTCGCGATGATTCGTATTGTTGATTGCGCCGCGTGTTGAAGCGTGTTGAAGCGTGTCGCGTGTGTTTTCTGTGTGCTTTTCTATGTGTTCTTCCGCATGTTCTTCCGCGTGTCGGCTGCGTGTTTCGAGTTGCTTCGTCTACGGTCTTCGCTTACAATAGTGAGCGTTAACAGTGAGCGCTAACAATCACGCAACGATGGGGTTATGACGCGCTCGGAACATTGACGCCGGCGGCGTGAGCTGCCGTTAGAAAAGGAGCCCAGCATCCATGGCAGCAACGCAGAATCTCGACGATCAGATCGCCACAATCTCCGAGAAGATTCGCGCCGGCAAAACATCTCTCGGCATTGAATTCGGCTCGACCCGCATCAAGGCCGTGCTGATTGACGACACGTATTCCACCATCGCCGCCGGCGATTACGGCTGGGCCAGCCACCTGGAAGGCGGTTTGTGGAGCTACACCGTTGAAGAGATCTGGAGCGGTCTGCGCACCGCCTATGCGAACATGGCGCACGACGTTGAAAAAGCCTATGGCGAAAAGCTCACCAGAATCGGCCACATCGGCTTCTCCGCAATGATGCACGGCTATCTCGCCTTCGACAAGGACGGCGAATTGCTCGTGCCGTTCCGTACCTGGCAGAACACCAACACGCACGAAGCCCACGAAAAGCTTTCCGAAATGTTCCAGTACAACATTCCGGAACGTTGGTCCGTGGCCCACCTGTACCAGTGCGTGCTCAACAACGAAGAGCACATCGGCAAGGTCGACTTCTTCACCACCCTTTCCGGCTACGTCCACTGGAAGCTCACCGGCAGGAAGGTCCTCGGCGTCGGCGACGCCTCCGGCATGTTCCCGATCGACCCGACCACCCACACCTGGGAATCCGAATTCATCGAACAGTTCGACGCGCTGCCGGAAATCCAGGCCCAGCCGTGGAAGATCGAAGACCTGCTGCCCGAACCGCTCGTCGCGGGCACTCCGGCCGGCGAACTGACCGCCGAAGGTGCGCTGCTGCTCGACCCGACCGGCACCCTGCAGCCGGGCATCACCCTCGCTCCGCCGGAAGGCGACGCCGGAACCGGCATGGTCGCCACCAACTCCGTACGCGTGCGCACCGGCAACGTCTCCGCCGGCACCTCCATCTTCGCCACCGTCGTACTCGAACGCAAGCTGGAACGCCTGCACCCCGAAGTCGATCTCGTCGCCACCCCGGCAGGCGATCTCGCCGGCATGAGCCACGCCAACAACTTCACCTCCGATCTCAACGCGTGGGTCGGCCTCTTCGGCCAGTTCGCCGCCGCCATCGGCCAGCCGGTCGACGCCGGTACGCTGTACGGCACGCTGTTCCGCGCCGCCATCGCCGACGACGTCGACTCCAACTGCGGCGGCCTGGTCAACTATCCGTTCCGCTCCGGCGAATTCCTCGCCGACCTGCCGGAAGGGCGCCCGCTGTTCGCACGCGGCCCCGAAGCCAACATGACGCTCGGCAACTTCATGCGCGCCCAGCTGTTCAGCGCATTCTCCCCGGTCAAGATCGGCATGGACGTCATGACCAAGGACGAAGGCGTCGCAGTCGATTCGCTCGTCGGCCACGGCGGCATCTTCACCACCCCGAAGGTCGCACAGAAGATCCTCGCGGCGGCGTTCAACACCCCGATCAAGGTGATGAGCACCGCGGCCGAAGGCGGCGCATGGGGCATGGCCGTCCTCGCCGACTACCTCTTCCACGCCGACCAGTCGCTCGACGACTACCTCGATGCCTGCGTCTTCCCCGATGCGCAGTCCACCACCGAAACCCCGGACGCAGGCGACGTCGAAGGCTTCGAAAAGTTCTTCGACCTGTTCCGCAAGGGACTGCCGGTCGAGCGTGCGGCCATCGAAGCGATTCCGCTGGAAACCAAGTGATTTTGAAACAAGCTTCATCTATTGAGGAAAGGAAACCAACCATGGCAACTCTCGCCGATTTCGGACCCGAAGTCCGCGCCGAAGTCAAGCAGGTGCGCGAAGTCGTCGCCAACCTGCACGACCAGCTGATCAAGTGGAACCTGGTCGTCTGGACCGCGGGCAACGTCTCCCAGCGTCTGAAGACCGCCGACCTGTTCGTCATCAAGCCGTCCGGCCTGCGTTACGAATACCTGACCCCGAGCTCGATGGTCGTGTGCGACCTCGACGGCAACGTCGTCGACGGCAGCGAAGCACCGTCCTCCGACACCGCCTCCCACGCCTACATCTACCGCCACATGCCCGACGTCTACGGCGTCGTGCACACGCACTCCACCTACGCCACCGCATGGGCGGCCACCGGCCAGAACATTCCGTGCGGCCTGACCATGATGGGCGACGAATTCGGCGGCGAAGTGCCGGTCGGCCCGTTCCGCCTCATCGGCTCCGAAGCCATCGGCGAAGGCGTCGTCGAAACGCTGAAGAAGTACCCGAAGTCCCCGGCCGTCCTCATGCAGAACCACGGTCCGTTCACCATCGGCAAGGACGCGGAAGGCGCCGTCAAGGCCGCCGCGATGACCGAAGAGGTCGCCCACACCATGTGGGCCGCCCGCCAGCTCGGCGACATCATCCCGATTTCCGAGGAAGACATCGCCAGCCTCAACGACCGTTATCAGAACGTCTACGGGCAGCACTGACCTGGCGGCGTTGCCGACAGGCGAAACTCCAAGTTCCCCATCATTGGATAAACAACAGTAAGGAAACCGATTATGGTTATGGCAAACCCGTTTGAGGGCAAGGAAATCTGGTTCGGCGTCGGCTCGCAGGACCTCTACGGCGACGAAGCGCTGCGCCAGGTGGCACAGCAGTCCGCCGAAATCGTCGACACGCTCAACGCCAGCGGCAAGATCCCGGTCAAGGTCGTGCTCAAGCCGACCCTGAAGTCCTCCGATGGCGTCAAGCAGTTCATGGTCGAAGCCTCCGCCAACCCGAACGTCATCGGCGTGATCGCCTGGTGCCACACCTTCTCCCCGGCCAAGATGTGGATCCGCGGCCTCGAAGTGCTCACCAAGCCGATGCTGCAGCTCAACACCCAGCATCATTTCGAAATTCCGTGGGAAACCATGGACATGGACTTCATGAACCTGAACCAGGCCGCCCACGGCGACCGTGAATTCGGCTACATCGTCACCCGCCTCGGCATCAACCGCAAGATCGTCGTCGGCCACTACACCGATCCGGAAGTCGCCGAAAAGATCGGCACCTGGGCACGCGCCTGCGCCGGCTGGGACGCCTCCAACAACATGAAGGTCATGCGCTGGGGCGACAACATGCGCAACGTCGCCGTCACCGAGGGCGACAAGACCGAAGCCGAGCGCGTGTTCGGCGCCTCCATCAACACCTGGGCCGTCAACGAGCTCGTCGCGGCCTATGAGGCCGTCAAGGACGACCAGGTCAAGGCCATCATCGAGGACTACAAGGCCAAGTACGACGTCGACCCGGCCCTGCTGGACGCCAAGTACGAATCCCTGTACATCGCCGCCAAGGAAGAAGCCGCCATGGTCAACATGATGACCGCCAACGGCTGCACCGCAGGCGTCGACAACTTCGAAGACCTCGGCGCACTGCCGCAGCTGCCGGGCGTCGGCCCGCAGCGCTTCCCGTCCGAGTACGGCTTCGGCTTCTCCGCCGAAGGCGACTGGAAGACCGCCGTGCTCGTGCGCATCGGCGCCGTGATGGGCTACGGCCTCGACGGCGGCGCCTCCCTGATGGAGGACTACTCCTACAACTTCACCCCGGGCAACGAGATGATCCTCGGCTCCCACATGCTGGAAGTCTCCCCGTCCCTCGGCACCATCGCCAAGCCGAAGCTGGAGATCCACCCGCTCGGCATCGGCGGCAAGGCCGACCCGGTGCGCCTCGTCTTCACCGTCGCCCCGAAGAAGGACGCGGTCGTCGTCTCCATGTCCGACGTGCGTGAGCGCTTCCGTCTGCTGATGAACGTCGTCGACGTCGTCGAGCCGCTCGGCGAGCTCAAGGCTCTGCCATGCGCCCGTGGCCTGTGGAAGCCGGCTCCGGATCTGAAGACCTCCGCCGAGTGCTGGCTGCGTGCCGGCGGCTCCCACCACACCGTCATGACCACTTCGGTCGGTCGCGAGGCTTGGGAGGACTTCTCCCGCATGGCCGGCGTCGAACTCGCCGTCATCGACGAGAACACCAACGCCCGCGACTTCGAGCGCGATCTGGAAGTCTCCGAGATGTACCACCGCCTCAACAACCGCCACTGATGCGGCGGGCCGGCCGGCGGGCTGACAGCTGGCAGCCAACCGGCCGGCGGCAAGCCAGTCTGGCAAGCCAGTCGATGGCAAGCTGACGGCAAGCTGGTTGACGGCAAGCCGTTTGACGGTGCCGCTTAACGATATGCCACTTGGCGTCATAAAGCGGACGGCACATAATTGACGGCATATGAAAAGGACGGGCCCAAAGCCCGTCCTTTTCATATGCCCAGCCAGTTTCCCCCCCCCATCTGGTTCTTTCGTTTGGTTTTTCGTCTGGTTTCCCTGTCCGATCCTCTCGTCCGATCCTGTCCCCGGTCTTTCTCCCCGGTCTTTCTCCCCGGTCTTTCTCCCCGGTCTTCCCATCTGGTTCTCTTGCCTGGTTCTCCTGCTTAGTCCTCACATCTTTGGCGTTCTACCTCTGATGGCCTACCTCTGGCGTCTCACCTTCGTCAGTCCCACCTCTGACACTTTTGACCGCCAGTCGCGGCGTGTTGCGATCAAAAGTGTCAGAGGTGGGGCAGGTTTTTACCTTGACAGCCCCGCCTTTGACGTTTTTGGTCACGACATGCCGTGTTGTGCGGTCAAAAGTGTCAGAGGTGGGGCAGGCTTTTCACCTTGACGGCCTTACCTTTGACGGTTTTGACCGGTGTTGCCGGCGTGTTGCGGTCAAAAGTGTCAGGTGGGGGCCTGTCCTTTGCCGTGTGGCTGTTTTCTTTGACGTTTTTGGTCGCGACGCGCCGTGTTGTGCGGTCAAAAGTGTCAGGAGTGGGGCTGGTCTTCTGTCTCGGTGGCCTCACCTTTGACGGTTTTGACCGGTGTTGCCGGCGTGTTGCGGTCAAAAGTGTCAGGTGGGGGCCTGTCCTTTGACGTGTGGCTGTTTCCTTTGACGCTTTTGGTCGCGACATGCCGTGTTGTGCGGTCAAAAGTGTCAAAGGTGGAGGCTGGCCTTTCACCTTGGCGGCCTCACCTCTGACGTTTTTGACCGCAACACGCCGGTGTGTGCGGTCAAAAACGTCAGAGGAGGCAGCGGTGTCAGCAGAGATGGCAGCGGCAAGCAGCGTCCGTAGCGGAACCAGCGGCTCAGCAGGTGCGAGCGAAGGCGAGGCTCAGCGCTTGTCACCGTAGATATCGTGCGCGATCACATCGGCGAACACGCGGTTGACGGCAGGGCGCACCACCTTCAGCGATGGCGTCAGGCACTTGTTGTCCTGCGTGAACTGCGTGTCGAGCACCACGAATTTGCGCACGGATTCGGCGCGCGACACCATGGCGTTCGCCTTGTCCACATACTTCTGGATCTCCTCATGCACGGCGGCTGCAACGGCGACGCGCTCCAGCGGCGTATCCGCGCTCAGACCCACCGTCGGCAGCCAGTGATCCAGACCTTCCGGATCAAGCGTGATCAGCGCGGCGATGAACGGACGGTTGTCACCGACCACCACGGCATGTTCCACGATCGGGCATTTCGCGATCTCCTGCTCCATCGGAATGGGGGACACGTTCTTGCCGCCCGCGGTGATGATGATGTCCTTCTTGCGGCCTGTGATCGTCAGATGGCCCGCGTCGTCGAGAGAGCCCAGATCGCCGGTGCGGAACCAGCCGTCCTCGGTGAACACTTCGGCGGTCTTGTCGGGCAGATTATGGTAGCCGCGGAACACGTTCGCGCCCTTCACCTGCACTTCGCCATCGTCGGAAATGCGCACGGACGCGCCCGGCGCAGGCTGGCCCACCGTGCCGATCAGATTATCGCCGACGCGCGTCACGGTAAACGGCGCGCAGGTCTCCGTCAAACCGTACCCCTGAATCATCGGCAGACCGATGCCGGCATAGAAATGCGCCAGATCAACCGGCAGGGGAGCGCCGCCGCACGCCACATAGCGGATGTTCGAGCCCAATGCGCCGCGCACGGTGCGATATACCGACGCCTCATAGCCGGCATGCTCGGCGATCTGCCGGGCCGTCGGGCGTTCGCCGGTCTGTTGTATGCGCGACCATTCGCGCGCGGCCTCCGCCGCCTTGTAGAACAGCCGGCCCTTCAAACCGGTGCCGGCCTTGCGCGAAGCCGCGTTGTACACCTTTTCGAACACGCGCGGCACGCCCAGTAGATACGTCGGTTTGAACGAACGCAGATCAGGCAGCAGCGACTTCGTGTCCGGCAGATATCCGACCACGCCATAGTCGGATCCGATCGAGCAGAACTGCACGTATCGCGCGAAGCAATGCGCCAACGGCAGGAACAGCAGCAGTCGCGGCTCATCTTCGCACAGCACTTCGCCCAGGCAGTCATAGCCCGCACGCACGATGCTCAGGAAATTGCGGTGCGTCAATTCCGCGCCCTTCGGATTTCCCGTGGAGCCGGACGTATACACGATCGTCGCCAGATCGTCGGCCTTCACCGATGCGATGCGCTCCTCCAGTTCCTCGTCCGAAACGACCACGCCCAGACCTTCCAAAGCGCCCAGCGCATTCGCGTCCATCATCAGAATGCGATTCAGGTTCGGGCAGCGGTCGATCACGGAATCCAAGCGGTCGAAGCGCTCGCGATTGTCGGCGATGGCCAGTTTGACGGCGGAATCGTTGAGGATGCGTTCCGCTTGGGCGGCGGAGTCGGTGTCGTAGATCGGCACGTTCACCGCGCCGATCGCGGCCAAAGCGAAATCGAGCACGCCCCATTCATAACGGGTGGAGGAGAAGATGGTGACGGCATCGCCTTTTTCGATGCCGAAGGCGATGAAGCCTTTCGCCGCGGCGGTGACGGCGCGATTGAATTCGCCGGTCGTGATGTTCTGCCAGTGGCCGGGGCCGATTTTGCGCGCCGCGATGACGGTGTCCTCGCCGGTGCGGGCGATGCGCTGGGGGAGCAGGGAATACAGCGTTTCGTCGTTGGCCACTTCGATGGAACCGGGGGTGGTGTATTGGCTGAGCATGGTGTGCTTCTTCTTTTCTGCGAATCACCGTTCGCGTAGGCCGGCAGGACCGGTGCAATCAAATATATCGCCATATTGCCGGCTTGGCCGGTGCCATATTGGCTTAGCAACATTGTAAGTTACGGTCGCGTAGCTTGGCTTTGTGCAAACCGACAAGAACACGTCGGTGGGCTTTGTATGAACTGACAAACTGTGTCGTGATGTCAATTCTCGGGCGTATGCGAAGCCGCTACGGAATTCAGTGGGCACTTTTTGCGTTCAGTGGGTAGTCGTTCGACGAACTGCTTAACGGAAAATGGCCGTTTCCGTCGAGTGACACTCTCAAATGAGTGCCCAGCGAACGAAGAAAGTGCCCACTGAATGCGAATGCACCGCGAATGCACCGCGAATGCATCGCGAATGCATCGCGAATGTGCCGTGATTGTGTCATAAACGCGTCGCGAATGCGCCATGAGTGGCCGTGTGCACGACGAACGCATTATGAGTACATGCATGTGCCGCGCGCGCATGTGAAAAAGCTAACAGGGGTCTGTTCAAAACGCGCTGGAATTGCTAGGTTGAATACGAAACGTGTGCAATCGCATGCGCAGGACCGCGCGCATCGCGTGAAACACGGCATGCACCCCGACGGATTCGGCAGCGAGGTTGGAATGTTCGACAAACGACTGTTTTCCCTGGTACCGGGCATCAGAGGATTGATCGCCTGCAAAGTCATGTGCCTGTGGGCCGGGCTGCTCGCGAATATCGCCTTCGCGTGGACGCTGGTGCAGCTGCTGGGAACGCTGCTGATGGCCTCCGATCCCAAGACCTTCGCCTGCGACACCGCGCTCGGCGCATTGTGCCCCGCCAACCTGTATGGGGTGGGTTATTACGATCTGCCGCTCGGACAAAGCGTCGTCCGATCATTGGTGGCGTTGGCGTTGGCGGCCACGGTGCGTTTCGCCGCAGCCCGATTGGGCTCCCACTTCGGCACGGAAGCCGCGGAACGCGTCAAACTCGCGCTGCGCGAATCCCTCTACCGTAAAATGCTCGCGCTCGGCCCCTCCTATGCCCGTCGCGCCCGCACGTCCGACGTCATCCAATCCGCGGGCGAAGGCATCGACCAGATCCAAAGCTTCTTCGAACTGTTCCTCCCGCAGCTGTTCTATGCGGTGCTTGCGCCGATCACCCTGTTCTTCGCCATCGCCCCGCTGAACATGCCCGCCGCCGTCACCCTGCTGGTGTGCGCGCCGCTGATCGTGCTGATCGTCGGCATGGTGGCCATGCGCGCCTCCCGCGTATTCAAGAAATACTGGGGCCGCTACACCGACATGGGTGCCGCCTTCCTCGACAACCTGCAGGGTCTGGAAACCCTGAAAACCTTCGATGCGGACGGTCGTGCGGCCGCCGACATGGACCAAAAGGCCGAAGAATTCCGCGTGATGACGATGAACGTGCTGCAGATCCAATTGCGCTCGCTGACCGCGATGGATGTCGTCGCCTATGGCGGCAGCGCCTTGGGCGTCGGCGTCGCCGTCTGGCAGTATATGAGCGGCTCGCCGCTGACTCTTGCCGGCGTGCTGTTGATTGTGCTGCTGTCCGCCGATTTCTTCATCCCGCTGCGCCAATTGGGATCCTTCTTCCATGTCGCGATGAACGGCATGACTTCCACGAAGCGTATCTTCGCGTTGCTTGACGCGCCGGAAGGCCGGTATGGCGGCGAGCGTTTCGTCGGCGACGGGCGCGGCATCGGCGTCGCCTTCGAACATGTGGGGTATTCGTATGAGGAATCCCATGATGATTTGAAGATTGATCCGCAGTCTGATTCGCAAGCTGATTCACCGGCCGATTCGCAGTCCGACGCGCGGGCTGATTCGTCGACGACCTCGCACGCCGCCTTGAAAGACGTGAATTTCCGCGCCGATCCCGGCACGCTGACCGCCATCGTCGGCGTATCCGGCTCCGGCAAGTCCACGGCTGCCGCGCTGTTGACCGGATTGATGGACGGATACGCCGGTTCGATCCGACTCGCCCGCGGCGGCGCCACGGAAAGCGTCGAACTACGCGACCTCGACGCCGCTTCTCTGACCGGCCTCGTCGCGCTCGTCTCCGCCCGCAGCCACCTGTTCGCCGGCACCTTGCGCGACAATCTGCTGATGGCCGCGCCCAACGCCGGCGACGACGCATTGTGGGACGCGCTCCGCCGCGCCCGCATCGACGATTTCGTGCGCTCGCAAACCGACGGATTGGATATGCGCATCGAATCGGGAGCCGAGAACCTGTCGGGCGGACAGCGTCAGCGTTTCGCCATCGCCCGCGCCCTGCTGAGCGACCGCGCGATCTACGTATTCGACGAGGCCACCAGCAGCGTCGACTTCGACAGCGAATTGAAGATCATGAGCACCATTCATGAATTGGCGCGCACGAAAACGGTGATCATGATCACCCATCGCATGGCCAACGCCGTCGACTCCGACCAGATCGTGGTCTTCAGCCATGGCACGACGGCGGAATGCGGCCGCCACATGGACCTGCTCAACGCCGGAGGCATCTACGCGTCGCTTTTCCACACACAGTGGAGCGTCGAACATGTCGGACGCCGCAACACCGGCGAACAGCCGGAAGTAGGCGGCCTCAACGCAGAAGCCGGTCCTGTTGGTGATGCTGTTTCTGATAGCGTTGTTTCCGATAGCGCTGTTTCTGATGACGCCGTTGATGCTGCTGATGTTGCCGATGCTGCCGATATCGCTGATGCCGTCGATTCCGCCCCCTCCGCAGCTGGCACAGGTAATGCAACTGGCACAAATGACACGGCTGACGCAGCTGACACGGCCGCCGCAGTCCCTGCCAAGACCGCTGCCGCCTCCGCTGCACGACCGCGATTCGGCGGCGGTGACGCCAGTGATTCCGAATTCTCCTGGCCGCTGGTCGCCCGTCTGCTCGGCATGGTCGGCCCGCTGCGCCCCTTCATGATCATCGCCTGCGCCAGCGGTACGATCGGACATCTCGCAGCCGCGTTCCTGCCGTTCTTCGGCGTCGCCGCGGCTCTGGCCGCCACGGACAATCCGGTATGGGGGCTGGGCACGGTTCCCGCGCTCGTCTGCATGGCGGTCTGCGCGCTGGTACGCGGCGGCTTGCGCTACGTCGAACAATACATGAACCACAACGTGGCCTTCCGCCTGCTCGCCCTGTTCCGCGCCAAAGCCTTCGCGGCGCTGCGTCGTCTCGCCCCGGCGAAGCTCGTCGGCAAAGGCAAGGGCGACATGATCGCGCTGATCACCACCGATGTGGAATTGCTGGAGATCTTCTTCGCGCATACGATCTCACCGGTTGTCATCGCCGTTTCCACAACGCTGATTTTCGCCGCGGTATTGGCGGCGTTGAATCCGTGGATGGCCGTGCTTGTGCTGGTCGCACATCTGGTCATCGGCGTCGCCCTGCCCCGCCTGTTCGCCGCCGCCGTCGGCGGTCTGGGCGGCGGCATCCGCAAGGAATCGTCCGCATTGGATGACGTGATGCTGGATGACATGCGCGGTCTGGACGAGATCATTCGCTTCGGCCAAGGCGAACGCCGTCTCGCTTCGATCGTTGCACGGACCCGCTCGCTGTGGGCGCGCCGCATGAAGCTGAGCGACAGAAACGGCGATTTCACTGGCCTGAGCGGTGTATTGGTGATTGTTTTGACGGCGGCCGCCGCGTTTTCGGCGATTGCGTTGGCGTTTGCGAAACCGGATGAGACGCCGCAGCTGCTGGTCGCGTTCACGCTGATCGCCAGCTCGTTCGGCCCGACCCTGGCGTTGAGCGCGCTGCCGGCCAACCTGACGCAGACCTTCGCCTCCGCCCGTCGCCTGTTCGCGCTGATGGATGAGACGCCCGCCGTGGTCGAAGCCGGTACGATGATGCCGGAATACGAGAATATGGCGCTGCGTGATGTGACGTTCGCGTACGCGAATGATGCCGCCTCCGATGATGCCGCCCATGATGAGGCAGTTTTTGATGGTGCCGTTCATGATGGTGACGCCCATGATGCCGCTGCCCATGGTGGGGCAGTCTCTGATGATGCCGCCGCCCATGGCGATGCCGCCTCCGATGGCGCCGCCGTCCTCAGCCATGTGTCATTGGATGTCCCGCGTTCCGGCATCCTCGGCGTGCAGGGGCCGTCCGGCCGCGGCAAGTCGACGATGCTGAAACTGCTGATGCGCTATTGGGACCCGCAGTCCGGCAGCGTGACCATGTCGGGCACGCCGCTGCCGCAGATCGACGCATCGCATCGCCGCCATGTGCAGACGATGATGAGTCAGGAGACCTATCTGTTCGACGGCACGATCCGCGACAACCTGCTGATGGCCTTGCCGCGGACCGACGCCGCTGCGCAGGATGTTGCCGCCGTGCGGGACGTTGCAGTTGCGCAGACCGGTGCCGCAACACAGTCTGATGCCGCCGTGCGGGACGTTGCAGTCATGCAGAACGGCACCGCTTCACAGTCTGACGCCGCCATGCAGGACGAGGCCGAAACACGGGATATCGCCGCCGCGCAATCCGCCGCCTCCCGATCCGCAGCCGCCTCCCGATCCGCGGCCGCCGTCCGATCCGATGCGTCTGCCGACGACCTTCTCTGGTCCGCCTTGCGCAAGGCCGCCGTCGCCGACCTGATCGAATCCTTGCCGCAGGGGTTGGATACGCCCGTCGGCGAACTGGGCGGCCGCCTGTCTGAAGGCGAGCGCCAGCGCATCGGCCTGGCGCGCGTGTTCCTGCGCAATGCCGACCTGGCGTTGTTCGACGAGCCGACCAGTCGTCTGGACGCCTTCAACGAAGCGGTGGTACTGCGCTCGATCAATGCGTTGGCCGAAGAAGGGGATGCCGCCATCGTGTTGGTGTCGCATCGCGATTCGACGATGCGCGTCGCCGACCGTGTCGTGCGCATGTAGACCGCGGCATCATCGGGCTTACGGCCGGTTCTTCATTTCGGGCGTGACGTCGTGAAGACGCGGCGACACGCCTGTTTTGACATTGTGGTACACGGTTGTATCATGATGAATGTTGGTACACGGTTGTACCAAACGCGTGTATGACATATCCGGAGGAGGAGCTCCGGGTGACGTAAGGAGACGAGATATGCGCAACGTGAAGAAGATCGCCGTTATGACAGCCGGCATCGCACTGGTCGCCGGCATGGCAGGCTGCGGCGACGCCAACGGCAATGCCGGCGGCGCGGGGGACGCGGACAATGCGGAGCTGGTGTTCTGGGGCTGGGATTCCGGCAATTCCATGAAGGACATCATCGCGGAATTCGAAAAGGCCAATCCCGGCATCACCGTGAAATTCAACAGCACCGGCACCGCCGATGACACCTCCACCGCACTGACCAACGCCATCGAGGCCGGCAACGGCGCCCCGGACGTGGTCATGCTGGAAGACCCGACCGTCACCCAGTTCGCGGTCACCGGCGGACTGGTCGACCTCAGCCAGTTCGGCGCCGACAAATACGCCGACGACTTCACCTCCGGCCCGTGGAACAAGCTGCAGTACAACGGCAAGCCGTACGCGCTGCCGATCGATTCCGGCCCGGAAATGTTCTTCTACAACAAGGCCGTCTTCGACAAGGCCGGCGTCAACGGCGAAGACATCAAGACCTGGGACGACTACTATGAGGCCGCCAAGAAGGTTCGCGCCACCGGCTCCTATATGACCAACATGACCGACTACCAGCCGTTCACCGCGCAGATCTGGCAGGCCGGCGCCAAGCCGTGGCAGGTCGACGGCGAAAACATCACCATCGACATGGTCAACGACGAGGGCATGCAGCGCTATGCGGAATTCGTGCAGAAGCTGATCGACGAGGATCTTATCGACACCAAGACCATCAACTGGAGCGACGAATGGAACCGCGAGCTGAACGACGGCACCATCGCCTCGCTGACCATCGGCGCCTGGATGCCGATCAACCTGATGAACGGCGCTCCCGACCAGGCCGGCAACTGGCGTGTGGCCCCGCTGCCGCAGTGGAATGAAGGCGACGAAGTCTCCTCTGAAGACGGCGGCTCCTCGCTTGCCGTGGTCTCGCAGTCCACGAACCAGGCCGCGGCCTACAAGTTCGTCGAATTCATGACGCACGGCGAAGGCGCTCAGATGATGGCCGACACCGGCACGTTCCCGTCGCTGAAGTCCATCCTGCAGTCCGACGACTTCACCGATCCGAGCGTCGGCACCCACCAGACGACCAACGATTTCTTCGGCGGACAGAACGTGAACGAAATCCTTGCCGAGGCCGCCCAGCGTCCGACCGAGGAATTCCAGTATCTGCCGTACAACCCGTACACGCAGGCCACCTACAGCGATGAGATCACCCGCGCATTCGCCGGTGAGGTCACCATGAAGGAAGCCCTGCAGAACTACGCCCAGAAGCTGGCCGACCACGGCGAGCAGCAAGGCTATACGGTCACGTTGAAGTAAGTCATCAGGGGGTGTGCGTGGGAAACGTCGCACGCGCACCCCTGTGTTCCCACTCGCTTATGTAAGTGGTATAGACGAAGGAGTTGAAAAGAAGATGGCTGTTATGGCTGATTCTTCGGCAATGTCCGAGCCTGCGGTGCGTGTGAATAGGCATCGTGCGGATTGGCGTGGCTGGAAGTTCATGTGGCCGTTCGCGCTGGTGTTCGTGTTCGTGTTCGTCGTGCCGATCGTGTACGCGGTGTATATCTCGTTCTTCCAGGACAGGATGGTCGGGGGCACGGTGTTCACGGGCGGACAATTACGCGCGCCTGTTACGGGACGGTCAGTTCTGGTCCGCGGTGGGCCGCGTGGCTCTGTTCACGGTCGTGCAGGTCCCGGTCATGCTGTTCCTGTCCGCGCTGATGGCCCTGTGCATCGATTCGATGAAATTGCACGGCGCGAGGTTCTTCCGTATCGCGACGTTCCTGCCGTACGCGGTGCCCGCGGTCGTGTCGACCCTGGTGTGGGGGTTCATCTACGGCGCGAAGTACGGCCTGGTGGGCTCCTTGAACGACCTGCTGGGCACGCACATTGACGTGCTCGCCCCGGACGTGCTGCTCGCGTCGATCGGCAACATCGTGACGTGGGAGTTCGTGGGCTACAACATGCTGATCTTCTACAGCTCGCTGTCCACGATCCCGCGTTCCCTG
>NZ_JBKEUV010000006.1:0-143313 GCF_056356755.1 Bifidobacterium sp. LH_449 | reverse complement strand
GCGGGAGTGAACATTCCGTTTTTCATGTCACGGGCTCCTTTCGTGCCCGCCGGCCTTGGTTCCGATTCCGGTTTATTCACGGTTTCGGAACATGTGTACGGAATGTGGGGTACACCTCACAGCACCCCAAAGTTGGATTGTGAATATTCTGATCTGATTTTTTTTGGGGGGGGGGGCATTCGCAGGATAGGAGAAGATATTTCCGCGACGGAAACTGCCAAAGGAATTGCCGCCGACGTCCAAAAGTGCCGTCTTGCACGAGGGCACTGCGCAAAAGTGGGCGAAAGACAGGCCTCAAACGTCACTTTTTGCGCAGCGGCATCGTTGAAGACGGCACTTTTGGATGTTCCGACAGTGGACTGCCGATGGGACAGGCTGCCGACATGCCTTGATGAGGCCCCGCCCTTTTTCTAGCCTCCCATCACTGGCACAATTGGACGCAGTTGGCGGCGTGTTGCGACCAAAACTGCTATTGGATTGGCCACCAATAGCAAAAATCCGGGATATGGGCAAAATCTGTACCTTTTTATTTACCTTTTTGCGACCATTTTTGGCCTATATCCCCATTTGTTACTTATGCCGTCGCCTGTATGTGCGACAAACGACGTCACGGTGTTCACATGTCTGGTTTGCTGAGATTTGGCATCTGATTCGTCGCTCATGACGTTCGGATGTCCGAAGTGGTGTTGGCTTTCGGTCAATGGGGGGGGGGAGGACACCATGGGAATGGATGATGACGAGTCCGGGAACCGCGGCGCATATGTGATTAGGTTGGTCCGTGGCCGCAGCGTGGATGGCCGGCCTGCACGTACAGGCGTGTCCATGCCGTCGCTGGCGTGGGCGCGCTGGCTTGAGCGCGTGGCCGGACGATGATACGGTATACGCGCTGGTCGGCGGGCGCGGCGCCGCGTGATGATGTGCTTCACACCTGCGAGGCATGCGCGAATATGCTTTTACGCATATTCGCATACCTATTAGTATGAGGAGATCCGAAGCCGTAACGCGGCTGCGAGAGATGGACATGCGGTACTCGTGCTGCGTGTACCGCAGGAACGATCTGGCGGTCGTGTTCGAGAGACCGGCCAGGGGCTGCGCCGGAAACCGGCAACGCGACATACCGTCCGCAGCAACACGATCGGCGACGTCGACAATCTCGCATGGACGACACGGGCAGGGCAAAGGGGTATTGCGCTGTTACTTCGATTTCAAGTGCGCCACCCGCTCTGTGCCATGACGATAGTATGGAAGCGGCAGTCGATCGGAAACGAAAAGGGGCGCTTATGGTGGAACGTCTGGTCATGTGTGGGCCGCGCCCGGTGCTTTCCTTCGAATATGACCGTGTTTCCGGGCATGCGGTAGGCATGGGCAGGATTTTGGATGCGGATCGTCTTCCTCTTGAAATGACCACGCACGGCAAGCCTGCCGTGTATGCGCGCAGGATTGGCGAATGGTGGCGCCACCGCGCCATTCCGTCAACACGAGACGGTGTCGCCTATGCTTTGGAACAGTTGGGCGTGCGTTCGACGCAGGAACTGCTGGATCGTTCGCTCGGATTGAGTCTTTCCGACCAGTTTTGGGTCAAGGATGCTGCTGACGATACACGTTGGGAGAGCGTGAACTTCTTTGATAATCCATTCGATGAGGAAGTGGGCCGCACGCTGTTGACCTCCCATTCCTCGTCGCATGAGTTCAGTTTCAATGTGCCGGATGCTTCCACAGGCGGCGACTTGCCGAAACGATGGATGATTGTGGAAGACGGCACCCGTGCTTTGGTCAAGGGTGGCCGTACCGGTCAGGAGCCGGTCAATGAGATCATAACGTCACGTCTTTGCGGCAGGCTTGGCGTTTCCGCAGTGCAGTATTCGCTTGCGGAGTATGACAATCGTCCGGTGAGCGTGTGTGCCGAAATGCTTCGGCGTGATGAGGAATTGATTTCCGCATGGCAGCTTATGGAATCCATTAAGCGGAACAACCGGCTGAGTGTGCGTGATCAGTGGATTGAAGATGCCGTTCAATTCGGCTGCGAGCGTGAAGCTATTGAAGCGGCGACGGACGATTGGCTATTGGTGGATTGGCTGATGCGCAATACCGATCGTCATTTCAATAATTTCGGTTTGATTCGTAATGTGGATACGCTTGCGGTGCGCCCCGCGCCGCTGTTCGATACCGGAGCTTCGCTGTGGTGCGGCGAATTGAAGGTTGACGGCCGTGACTATAAGGCCAAACCGTTTTATGCGACCTATAAGACGATGACTGCGCGAAGGCAGCTCGAACTGGTGCAAGGTTGGGATCGCTACGACCTTGACGTATTGAAGGATTGGCCGGATGAAGTCGCTCATCGTTTGTCCCTGTCTGGAATGATCGCGCCGGTACGCATCGATTTGATTCGAAACGAACTGGTTTCAAAAATCGGAATCGCAAAGGAAGTCCGCGACAGAAAGCGTTGACGGTGGATTACTTGGGGATTATCCCCATGATATTCACATCGTTATCCCCAGATTGTGGATTACTGAGAGAGTTTTCCACATAGATATCCCCACACTGTGCATAAGTCGGGGATTTGGGGATAGAGTTATCCACAATGTGCGTCAAGTAAATAACATTTGACGGCGTTTGGATGAACGTCAAGTAAAGCATTTTCGATATGTGTATAACTCTGTGCATAACTTTTGTGCATAAGCCCTGGCGGCATCCCATGAGGCAGAATCCCCTTCGAATAAGGCGTCCGCTACTGTGCGCAACATCATCTTCGCCTGAACCATCATCCTCGATATACTCGTTACTATGGCAGAGGACAATACTTGGGATGAATCAGGCTTTACCGGCGGCACGTCATATGTGGCCGGCAATACCGGCGCACCGGTGAAGGACGCGCTGTTCGACCGCGTTCCGCCGCACGACGACGACGCCGAAATGGCGGTGCTCGGCGGCATGATCATGAGCAAGGACGCCATCGGCGAAGTCAGCCAAATGATCGACGCCACCGACTTCTATCAGCCGAAGCATCAGATCGTCTACGAGGCGATCATCCGACTGTTCTCCGCATCCCTGCCGGTCGACGCCGTCATCCTCGCCAACGAACTGCTTAAAGCGGGCGACCTCGAAAAGGCGGGCGGCAGCGACTATCTGCACAGCCTCGTCGCCTCCGTGCCGACCGCCGCGAACGCCACGTATTATGCCGAAATCGTGCATCAGCGCGCGATCCTGCGCAACGTGATCGCCACCGGCACGAAAATCGCCCAGCTCGGCTACACCGCGGAAGGCTCGCAGGCCGAAGACGTCGTCAATCTGGCGCAGTCCGAAGTCTATGAAATGTCCGTCGGCAAAGTCCGGCAGGACTACTCCGCGATCGGCCCCGTCGTGCAGGATACGCTCGAACAGCTCGACAAATTGCAAAGCGGCGAAATCGAACGCGGCGTGCCGACCGGCTTCCGTGATATCGACGACGTGACGCAGGGCCTGCAGCCCGGCCAGATGGTGGTCGTCGCAGGCCGCCCGGCAATGGGCAAGTCCACGCTCGGCATCGATTTCGCGCGCGCGGCCGCCCTGCACAACGGTCTGACGACCATCGTGTTCAGCTTGGAAATGAGCAAGGTGGAATTGGCGCAGCGCATCATCTCCGCCGAAACGAACATTCCGCTGGTCGCATTGCGCCGCGCCGACGACATCACGCCGGAACGCTGGAATATCCTCAACACGTTCTGGACGAGGATGCGTGAGGCGCCGCTGTTCATCGACGACAGCCCGAACATGAGCCTGATGGAGATCCGCGCGAAATGCCGCCGATTGAAGCAGACCAACGATTTGAAGCTCGTCGTCATCGACTACCTGCAGCTGATGTCGTCCGGCAAGCAGATCGAAAGCCGTCAGCAGGAGGTCTCCGAATTCTCCCGTGCGCTGAAATTGCTGGCGAAGGAATTGGAAGTGCCTGTCGTGGCGCTGTCGCAGCTGAACCGTGGTCCGGAAATGCGCAACGACAAGAAGCCGCAGCTGTCCGATTTGCGTGAATCCGGCTCCATCGAACAGGACGCCGACGTGGTGTTCCTCGTGCACAGGCCCGACTTCTACGATAAGGAGGACCGCCCGGGCGAGGCCGACATCATCATGGCGAAGCATCGTAACGGCCCGACCGAAACCTTCCATCTGGCATTCCTCGGCGCCACGTCGAAGTTCAAGGATATGGCGCCCGAACATCAGCAGGGGGTGTGACGATGCCGCGCAATTCGTCTCAAAGCATGTCTGCAGAATCGGACGCGAAGCCGGCTGCGCGGCCGCCCTCGCCATGGAATGCCTTCGCGACGCCGGCCATCGGCAAGGCGGTGCGCGTGGCGGCCCGTGTCACCCGCCATGGCGGCAGCGCCTTCCCCGGCAAAATCGTCGAAAGCATCGACCCCGGATTCCTCGCGCGCACGCTGGGCCGCCTGCCGTTGGGCGTGATCCTGGTATCCGGCACGAACGGCAAAACCACGACGACGCGCATGGTGGCGACCATGCTGGGAAAGCTCGGTCTGAAAGTGTTCACGAATCCGACCGGCTCGAATTTCACGCGCGGCGTCGTCTCCGCGCTGCTCACCGAAGTGGATCTGCGCGGACGCCTGGACGCCGACATCGCCGTGCTCGAATTGGATGAGGCGTACGCCGTGCACTTCGTACGCCAGGTGAAGCCGCGATATTGCCTGCTGCTCAACGTGATGCGCGACCAGCTGGACCGGTTCGGCGAAATCGACAATACGGCCCGCCTGCTGGGCCATGTGGCCGAGGCCACGACGGGAACGGTGATGCTCAACCGCGAGGATCCGCGTATCGCCGGCCTCGCCTCGCTTGCGCGGTCGGCGCGGCGCATCGCATATTTCGGATTGGATGCATCGCTGCGATCGTTCTTCCCGTCGGATGACGACATGCAGACGACGGTCGACTTGGGCGCCGCCGATACCGCGACTGACGATACGGAATCCGCGGAACCTGATGCCGTCGATGACGCCGACGCCAATGATGCCGGCGTCGCCGCGAATATCGAAAAAGCCGGGATCGCCGCCGCATCGCCGGCCGCCGACGTGACCTTGATCAGCGTCGCCGATCACGCCGCGCGATTCCGGATGGACGGCGATGTCTACAGGACGGGCGTCCAACTGGAAGGCGTCTACAATCTGTTCAATGCCGCGGCCGCGCTCGCCATCGTGCGCGCGGTCTGCAAGGATGTGCGCGAAAATATCGACGATGGCGGCTGCCGGTCCTCGGATCTTGCCGACGATGTACGGCGGCGTCTGCGTGATTTCGCGGCATCCGACGCGGCTGCGTTGATCGATGCCGTCTCACAGGTCACCCCGGCGTTCGGGCGCGGCGAAGTCATCAACGTGCACGGCGCCCCCGTGGAACTGCTGCTGGTCAAAAATCCGATGGGATTCCGCCTGTCGCTGGCATCGTTCCCGCCGCAGGGCCACGACACGATGATCTGCATCAACGACGAATACGCGGACGGACGCGATATGAGCTGGCTGTGGGACGTGGACTTCTCCAGCCTGCGCGCAACCGGCGTCGCCATGGTCTCCGGCGTGCGCGCCTGGGACATGGCGCTGCGGCTGGAATACGACCAGGTGCGCGTCCATAAGACGAACACCGATCTGGAACAGGCCGTCACCGCATTCGTCGACGCGAACCCCGGCACACCCAAACACATCTACTGCACGTATACGGCCATGCTGAAAGCCCGCTCCATCCTGGGCGGCATCACCGACGTCGCCGACGCCGGAGTGGGCAAATAAGCATATGGGCGATTCCCGCGAGGAGCGTGAACAATGGGCAACATCATCGACGTCATGTCCCTGTATCCGAAGGACATGAACATCTACGGCGACTCCGGCAACGTGCTCGCCATCACCCGACGCCTGTCGCTGTACGGCTATGAGCCGCGCGTACACGCCTACAATCAGGGCGACGCATGGCCCGACCACGTCGACATGATCCTGGGCGGCGGCGGGCAGGACACCGGCCAGAAGAAAATCATCGGCGACTTCTTCCAGCGCGCCGACCTGCTGCGCTCGCTTGCCGCCGACGGCGTCCCGATGCTGATGATCTGCGGCCTCTACCAGCTGTTCGGCGAATACTTCGAAACCGTCGACGGCGACCGGCTCGACGGCATCGGCGTCATCGGCGCCTACACCCTCGGCCGCGACGTGCGCATGATCGGCAACCTCGTCGAACATTCCGACGATTTCGGCGACATCATCGGCTACGAAAACCATTCCGGGCAGACCTTCCTGCGCGACGGCGTACAGCCGCTCGGCCACGTCGAACATGACGGCACAGGCAACAACGGCGGCGACCACACCGAAGGCGCCCGCGTCGGCAACGTCATCGGCACATACATGCACGGCTCGCTGCTGCCGAAAAACCCGGCGATATCCGATTTCCTCATCCGCACCGCGGTCGAACGCCGATACGGCGATTCCAAGCCGCGGCAAACCGACGAACAACGCGCCGAACTCGCCCGCCTCGACGAAATCGCGGCGCAGGCCCGCCGCGTCGCGGCGTCACGTCCACGCTGAACATGCCGCCGGCGGCTTCATCATCAGGGCAATACCGTCGAAGCCAAGCATTGTGGGGTAATCTGGAAACGTCCACCGACGCTAAGGAGGCGTATCATGGCTGATTTCGATTTTGGGGATGGCTTGCGTAAGGTGTTCCTCGCCGGAGTGGGCGCGCTCGCGACCACCGTCGAAAAGGGACAGGAGATCGTCGACGATCTCGTCAAGAAGGGCGAACTGACCGTGGAACAGGGCAAGGCCCTCAACACCGAGCTCAAGCGTAAGGCGCAGGAGGTCAAGGAAGAGTCCGAAGCGAAGGCCGAAACCGAAACGACGGAAGAATAGCTTTTCACTTGTCCATGCATGTGAGCCGGCCGCGTATGCGACGGCTCACATGTTATATGCGTATGCCCGTTCGGCGCTGCCGGCATGATAACCGGCCCGGCAGGCGTCGACGCTGCAACCGGAAGGAACGATCCCCACTTCGACGATGACCAATCACGCGCAATCAGCCGAATCGCAAGCCTCTACAACGCGGCCGTCCTCTGCGGCAACGCAGAACGGCGCTTCCGCGCGCCCGGAAAGCGTCGAACCGGTCACATTGTCCGACCGCGTCAACGCGGCGCTCCACCCGACGGCATCCCCGTCGCCGGATGCTGTGGCGAAGCATCATGGCCTTGATCCCGCTGACGCCGCCTCCCGTCGCGGAACGGCCCCTGCCGACGACGCCGTCAAAACCGACGGTATCGATCCGGAAGATATCGACGAAGAGCTGATCGGACTTTTCGGCGCCCGCCATCATTCGTTTTCGCAGCGATATCACCTGACCCGTATGGGCAAATTGAAGCGATTGGCGCAGATCGCGCGTATCGTCAACCGCTTCGACGTCATTCACGGCCTGACGCCGGTGAAAATGCGTCTGATGCTGGAAGCGCTCGGCCCGACCTTCGTCAAAGTCGGGCAGATCCTGTCGATGCGTTCCGAAATCCTTCCGCAACCGTTCTGCGACGAGCTGTCCAAGCTGCGCGCCGACGCCGATCCGATGCCGTACGACGTGGTCCTTGCAACGTTGGAACGTGAATACAGCAGGCCCGTCAGCGAGATTTTCGGGCATATCGACGCCACCCCGCTCGGCTCCGCCTCGCTGGCGCAGGTGCATCGTGCAACGTTGAAAACAGGCGAGGACGTCGCCATCAAGGTGCAGCGTCCTGGCGTGCGCGAAACCATGGCGCAGGACGTCTCCATCATGCGCTCGATCGCGAAGGTCGCCTCGCAGATGATGCACAGCGCGCCGGTCGTCGATCTGCAGGGCGTCGTCGAGGAGCTGTGGGAAACCTTCGAATCGGAGACCGATTTTCTTGTTGAAGCGCGCAATCTGAGCGAATTCAAACGATTCTGCAGGAAATACCGTTATATGGATTGCCCCGCGCCATATATGGATCTGTGCACGCAGCATGTGGTCGTGATGGATTATGTGGACGGCATTTCCGTCTCCAAACCCGACCGGCTGATCGCCGCGGGCTACGATCTGCAGGAAATCGGCACGAAACTGGTCGACAACTATGCGACGCAGGTGTTGGACGAGGGGTTTTTCCACGCCGACCCGCATCCGGGCAACATCATGATCGTCGACGGGCGCATCGTACTGCTTGATCTCGGCATGACCGGCCGTTTGAATGCGAAGACGCGCACGGTATTGCGCGACATGCTGTTCGCCGTCGCCAAGCAGGATTCGCCGGGACTTGCCGACGGCCTGCTGCGCTTCGCCGGAACGGAGGCCAGTCCGGAGGACTATCCGGCATTGCTGGCCGATTTGGATGTCATCGTCAAGGAATTCGGCACGATCGACCTCGCCGAGCTCGACATCGCGGCGTTTTTGACGGCCGTGACCCAGCTTGCGCAGCGTCACGGCATCGAAGTGCCGAGCACGGTGACGACGGTCGGCCGTGCGCTGGTCACATTGGAAGGTCTGCTGGACGAATTCATTCCCAACGTGAATATGATTCAGATCATTTCCGACCACATCGCCACGTCGAAGACGCCGTCGCAGTTCGCCAAGGACGAGACGAAAGCGTTGGCGCTGGAAAGCCGCGAAGCCTTGCACGGCTTGCTCTCGGCGGCCAGCGAACTGAAGGTCGCCACACGTATGCTGACCCGAGGGCAGCTCCGCGTCAACATGGAAATGGTCGGCTCCGAAGAGCCGATGAGACTGTTGAGCGACATGGTCAACCGTCTGACGATGGCGCTGATCGTGGTCGGTTTGTTCGTCGGTTCGTCCATCGTGTATTACGCGGGCATGCAGCCGGTGGTGTTCGGCATCCCGATCGTCGGCTTCCTCGGCTATGTCATCGCCTTCATCCTGTCGGTCTGGATCGTGTTCGACATCTATTTCAAAGGTCGCAAGAAAAAGCGGTGACGGCGTTTTCGCGGTTTTCGCTCAGTGTCCGAACCCTGCGTCGAACCATACGGCGGTGGCCTTAGTCCAGCGGCAGCGTCGATTCGCGCTGTACCAGCCGGCAAGGAATGTATTCCACACCATGATGGGGATGCCCGTTGATGGCGTCCATCAGGTATCGCGCGGCTTTGCGGCCGATCTGCACGGTCTCGTTGTCGATGCTGGTCAACGATGGGCGGGAGCTCTGCGTCAGGATGTCCCAATCGTCGTGCCCGATGACGGCGACGTCTTCGGGAATGCGCAGATGCGCCTGTTTGAGCGCGTCGATGCAACCTCGCGCCAACTGGTCGTTTTGGCAGATGACGGCGTCGAATTCCACGCCTTGGTCGAGCAGAAGCCTTGTGCCGGCGCGCCCCCAGTTTTCGTCCCACCGCCCGTAGCGTATCGGTCCTGCCGGTTCCAAGCCGAATTCCGACAGTGCTTCAAGGGATCCCTTGACACGGTCGGTGGCCGCGGTGTAGCGTTCGTCGCCGCCGATGATGGCGATTTTGTTGCGTCCGCAGGATATGAGGTGGTTGACGGCGATACGGCCGGCATCCACATTGTCGCAGGTGACGGAGCAGTCGTCGATGTCCGTGGAAGGGCCGTAGGCGTAGACGATGGGCACGCCGATGTCATGTCCCAATGATGGCCGCGGATTGGTTTCGCGCTGGACGATGAGCAGTCCGTCGACTTTGAGCGAGAGCAGTTTCTCGACATGTTCGCGTTCCAGGCTGTCGTCGCCGCGGGCGTTGGCCAGCAGGATGGAGGTGGATTGCGCCCGCATTTCGTTTTCGGCCCCGATCATGATCGGCGTGCAGAACCGGCCTTGCAGGTCGGAAGTGATCATGCCGATGGTGCCGGATCGTCCCCTTGCCAGGGATTGGGCGAGTTTGTTCGGTGAATAGTTGAGCTGCGCCGCCGCCGCGAGCACTCGCTGCCGGGTGTCGTCGCTGACGCGTGGTTTGCCGTGCAGCGCTTTGGACGCGGTGGCGAGCGAGACGTTTGCAAGGGCCGCGACGTCCTCCAGCCGGGCGGATAGTCGAGAGTCTGTAGGTGTCATTGTTCTTCTTCCCCCCCCCCTATACGTTTCTGATGCCACGTTGCATCATCTGGTTCCATGATACTGCGATTGGCCGGTTTTTCGCGGTTTTTCGCTGTGGCGCAGAATTTGTTTCTCGTGCTGTGCCTAAGGATAGCGTGTGCCGCACAAAAACGATAATTTTTCGCATGTTTTCTCTCCTTGGGTAAATATTTTTTGACATGTTGCGATGCTTGCTGGGCTTGTATCGTTGGAATTACACAGTTTTGATGCACAGGGTCGCGTTTCGGAAAATATGCGAAAGCGATTTTGCAAAAACGAGAAAAATGTGTATTATGACAAACAGGTTTTCACAACGGTGGCAGCCAATGAAGGCGAACGGCGACCGCGGGAAAACTGCACGGTCGGCGGAAGCCGTCCGGTTCCTCTCGTAGGAGAGAGGGACATAGGTATAGAGAAAGAAGCGATAATGGTATCTTTCAACAATATGAAGCGTATGCTGGCCGGCGTTGCGGCTACGGCCCTTCTGCTGCCGTTGGCGGCTTGCGGCGGCGGCAACGATGCCGCGGCCCCGAAGGACATTCCTGCCGAAGGCCTTGACGACGGCACCGAGATCACGCTGTGGACGCGTTCTCCTCTGGAGCGTCAGGCCAAGGGCGTGGTCGAGGAATACAATGCCTCCCATAAGAATCAGGTGAGGCTGGAGATCATCCCGAACGATGATATGGAGGGCAAGGTCGGCGGCGCATCCCAGACCGACTCCCTGCCGGATATCCTCGCTGGCGATGTCGTTCGTATTCCGTACTGGGCTTCCGAGGGCATTTTCCAGGACATCACCGAGCAGATCGACGGCCTGCCGAATCTGGATGACATCCAGCAGGGCCATATCGAAGCCGGCACAGTGGACGGCGCAAAGTATACGCTGCCGTTCATCACCGACGTTTCCGTGTGGGTGTGGAACAAGGATTTGTATGAGAAGGCCGGACTTGATCCGGAACAGGGGCCGACCGATATCGCAAGCTTCACCGAGCAGGCCAAAGCCGTGGCCGCTTTGAACGAAGACGGCGTTGCGGGCTCCTACCTTGCAGGCCAGTCCGGCGGCGCTCTGGTGTTCGACCTCTTCCCGTCCGTGTGGGCCGATGGCGAATCCGTGATGAACGAGGACGGCACCGAAGCCACGCTCGACAATGATTCCATGAAGGCCGTTCTGGATTCCTATCGTGAACTGGCCAGCACGGAGAACGGTTTGGGTGCAGGCTCCAAGGAGGAGACCGGTGCCACTTGGACCGCCCCGTTCGCCAACGGCAACATCGGCGTCATGCCGTATCCGAACACCTCGCTGAACGACATCTTCGATGCTGAAGCTTCCGGTGGCTTCGAAGTCGGCGTCACCCCGATCGCCGGTACCTCCGGCAGCACCTCCACCTTCCTGGGCGGCGACGCCATGGGCATCTCCAAGGATTGCAAGAACGTGGCCCAGGCATGGAACTTCCTGTACTGGCTGATGCAGTCCGACACCCAGAAGACCGTGTTCGCCGATAACGGCTACACCGCCTCCAACATCGAAACCCTGAAGACCGCCTATGATGACGCCGATCCGCGTATCCAGACGATCAATTCGACCATCATCGACGGCAATGGCCAGACCCCGAAGTCCGCAGCCTTCAACGAAGGCTTCAACGCGGCCGGCTCCCCGTGGCAGCTGCTCATCCAGAACTACGTCTGGGGCGACGGCAACACGTTGACGGAAGACAATCAGGCTGTGACCGACATTCTCGGTCAATGATCATCCCCGCCGATTCCGGCGGCCTGGCCTCGGTGACGAATAGAGCGAGGCCGCCGGAATGGGCGGTGTGTTTTGCATATCGCAATATCAACATTCATTCCTTCATATTGAAATTTCGAGGTTGTGGCCCGTCATCGGCGTCGGTTCCACTTGGCCTTCCCCGGTCGATCCTTCCTGTTCTCTGAGGCGGACGTCGACGCTGATGACGGATTGCAACCACCAGAAGCTTGCAATCCTGTTCAATGTTTAGAATCCAAGGAGAGAAGTATGTCTAGTGCTTCGAAAACCGCAACGCCAAAGAGGGCGAAGCGTTCGAAAGCTCAAGTCGATCAGACGCGACGCGGTTTGCTGTATGCGTTGCCCGACTGGCTGATGATGATCATCCTGTTCTTCGCGCCAATCGTGCTGCTGGTCATCATGGCCTGCTCCCGTTGGACGCTGATGGGAGGCAATCGCGGATTCAATTTCCCGGAAAACTTCATCAACGTCTTCGAAAACAAGCTGCTGGGCCAGTCCATTGTATTCACGCTGGAATACACGGTCATCGTCACGATTTTCCTGCTGGTGCTCGGCTTGGGCCTGGCGTTGATCGTGCAGGAATCCAGCAAATGGAACAACGTGCTGCGCACCTGCTTCCTGCTCCCGTCCGCGACGGGCCTGGCCTCCGCGTCCCTGTTGTTCTATGCGCTGTATTCTCCGCAGGTCGGTCCGATGACCAAGATCCTGAGCTTCTTCGGTCTGATCGAAGATGGCGGTTCGGTTCTGGCGACGGGCCAATCCGCGCTGTGGGCGACCATCATCGTCATCGTCTGGCGTTTCTCCGGCTACTACATGCTGCTGATGATGATTGGCCTGCAATCGATTCCGGGCGATCTGTACGAGGCGGCCCGCATGGACGGCGCCGGTACCTGGCGCATCTTCCGCTCCATCACATTGCCGTTGATGAAGCCGACCATCGTCATGTGCCTGGTGTACTGCGTCACCGGCTCCATCCTGGCCTTCGACCAGTTCTTCATCCTCACCAAGGGCGGCCCGAACAATTCGACCATGACGGTTGTGCAGCTCATCTACAATTTCGCATTCGACTCCAAGAAGGATCTGGGCATGGCCGCCGCGCTGTCGCTGCTGGTGCTGTTCGCCCTGGTCATCATCAACTCCATCCAGATGCGCGGCATGCGCGACAACACCAAGTGAGAAGTGGGGAGGTAACCAATCATGAGCACTCCGATGTGGAAGCGCGTCATCGCCAGAATACTTGAAGCGCTGCTGGCCGTCATCTTCCTTTCGCCGCTGGTCTGGGTCATCGTCAGCTCGTTCAGCCCGCAGCCGGGCTCCGCGCAGTCCGAAGGCTGGGGCATCAACAATTACCTGACGTTGTGGGGGTATCAGGAAGGCCTGCCGAAATACCTGATGAACTCCATCGTCGTCACGCTGGTCACCGTCGTGTTCTCCGTGGTGGTGTGCACGCTGGCCGGCTACTCCTTCAGCCGATTCGACTATCCGGGCCGCAATCTGGGCTTCATGGTGACGCTGTCCATCCTGATGGTGCCGTACGCGTCGCTGCTGATCCCGCTCATGGTGTGGTACAAGAACATCGGCTTGAACGATACCCTGCTGGGCGTGGCCCTGGTCATCACGCTGTTCCAGCTGCCGATGAGCACCTTCATCATGCGCAACGCCTTCGACGCGATTCCGAAGGACATGGAGGAAGCCGCCATGGTGGACGGCTGCAACTCCTTCCAGGCCCTGATCAAGGTCCTGGTTCCGGTGGTCAAGCCCTCGATGGTGACGGTCGGCCTGCTGGCCTTCCTCGAGGCGTGGAACAACTTCATGATTCCGCTGTACCTGTCGAGTTCCGAGAAATCCACGCTGCCGCTGGCCATGGTGAACATGCGCCAGCAGACGATGGGCGTCATCGACTACGGCGCGACCGAAGCGGGCGTCGTGGTGCTGCTCATCCCGGCGGCCATCCTGTTCCTCGCGCTGCAGAAGTACTACGTCAAGGGCTTCATGGCCGGAGCCGTCAAGGGCTGACGGGCGAGGCCGCATCCGCCATAACGAATGGGAGACATATCATGACTACCGAATACGCATCCTGTGAAACGGAACGTTCCCGCTATCCTGAGGTGAAGGTCACCTCCGCGTTCTGGAACCGCTACATCGACCTGGTCGTCGATAAGGTGCTGCCGTACCAGTGGAAGGTCAACAACGGCGAACAGGCCGTCGATCTGCCGCTGGATCCGGGCGGCAATCCCGTCGACAAGGAGGAGCCGTACCAGCATACGATCCGCAACTTCCGCGTGGCCGCCGGAGAGGAGGACGCCGAATTCCACGGCATGCTGTTCCAGGATTCTGACATCTACAAGTGGCTGGAGGCCGTCGCCTACGCGTTGCAGCAGCGCGATGACGCCGACCTGCGCGGCCTTGCGGACGATGTGGTGGACCTGATCGGCCGTGCCCAGCAGCCGGACGGGTATCTGGACACCTTCTTCCAGATCAAGGAGACCGATCGCCGGTACGCCCGCATCCAGCAATCGCATGAACTGTATGTGATGGGGCATTACATCGAGGCCGGCGTCGCATACTGGGAGGCCACAGGCAATGAAAAGGCCCTCGATATCGCACGTCGCATGGCCGACCATATCGGCACCGTCTTCGGCGATGGCGAAGGGCAGCTCCAGGGAGCCGACGGGCATCCGGAAATAGAACTGGCGTTGGCCCGTCTCGCCGAGGCGACGGGGGAGCGTCGCTATGCCGAGCTTGGCCGGTGGTTCCTGCGTGTCCGCGGCCGTGACCCTGAATTCTATGACCGTCAGAACGTCGCCGACGGATGGGACCGTGACTTCTTCCGGGTGATCAAAAACTTCCCCCGCACCTATTACCAGGCCGCCGAACCGGTGACCGAGCAGAAGGATGCGGACGGGCACGCCGTTCGTGTGGCCTACCTGTGCACCGGACTGGCCCATATCGCCCGCCTGACGGGCGACCATGAGCTGGCGCAGGCCGCCGAGCGCATGTGGGACAGCATCGTGCATCGTCGCATGTACATCACGGGCCAGATCGGTTCGACGCGCGTGGGCGAATCCTTCACCTACGACTACGACCTGCCGAACGACACGATGTACGGCGAGACCTGCGCGTCCGTGGCGATGAGCTTCTTCGCCCGCCAGATGATGATGTCCGCCCCGAAGGGCGAGTACGGCGACGTATTGGAAAAGGAACTGTTCAATGGAGCCTTGGCCGGCATGTCGCTGGACGGCACGCATTTCTATTACGTGAATCCGTTGGAGGCGGATCCCGCGGCGTCGGCGGGCAACCCGGACAAACGCCATGTGCTGACGCATCGCGCCGGCTGGTTCGCCTGCGCATGCTGCCCGGCAAATTTGGCCCGACTGATCACCTCCATAGACCGATACGTCTATACGACGCTGCAGGACGGCACCATTCTGGCCAACCAGTTCATCGCATCAAAGGCGGAATTCGCCGACGGCCTGTCCATCGACCAGACCGGCGACTATCCGTGGGACGGCGATATCGTGTGGACGATCGCCAACACCGGCGAACATGACCGTCGTTTCGGCGTGCGCATCCCGGCCTGGGCGGTCTCTTCATACGCCCTGAGCGTCGACGGTGCGCCGTTCGACGGCGACATCGCCGACGGCTTCGCATATGTCATGGTTCCGGCCGGTGTCCGGTCCATGACGGTGCGGTTGGTTTTGGACATGCGCGTACGTCTGATGAGCGCGTCAAACCGTGTGCGCGAGAACGCCGGCAAGGTCGCGGTCATGCGGGGGCCGCTGGTGTATTGCGCCGAGGAATGCGACAATCCCGGCCCGCTGTGGCTGTATGCGCTGGATGCGGACGCATGCGCCGAAGGCGCGGCATGCCAGTACGACGCCGGTCTGCTCGGAGGCGTGACCGCGGTCGACGTACCGGCCTTGAAACAGGAGGAGGATTCCCCCTGCGGCCCTCTGTATCATGAGGCGGCTCCCGCTTCGGCGAGGCCCGCCACGCTGCGATTGGTTCCGTATTATGCATGGGCCAATCGTGAGGGCGGTCAGATGTCGGTCTGGCTGTCTCGGGAATAGACTTGTCGCTTCATGCCGCAGCGATGCCGCATGAAGCGATGGGCGGCGGAGGCGTTCAATGGAGCTGAGGGCTTCCGCTGTGACGGAATGAGGATCGGGCATCCGCGAAAGCGGATGCCCGATTTTTATTGCTGGGTCGATTGTTCGAAGCATGCGTGGAATGATTCCGGTGTAATGCTTCGATTGTCATCGACATTTTGTGTAGAGAAAATTGCGAAAGCGTATTCTCTTGTTGTATCCTTATTGCAGGTCTAACGCACGCTCCAATTCTGTGCGTCGGCCTTCTCATTCCGTAATCGTAAACACAGGCAAGAAGAAGATTCCGCCCGTATCGCATCGTTGCGAGCGGGTCGGCGCAGCGGGCGACGCCCCTGCGTGTGAGGAGTGTGTATGCGTATAAGAATGCGAAAGGGTTTAGCCACGGCGACTGCGGCGATGATCGCCGCCGCCATGCTCGCCACAGGAAGCGGCGTGGCGGCCCAGGCCGCTGACGGCACCCACCTGAACGCCGATGTGGGATATCCCACCTTCTACGGTGACGAAGATCCCATACCCGACTCGGGCGTCATATTCGACCCGTCGACCAGCTATTTGAAGCAGGTGTTCGATAAGGACGTCGCCAACGGCGCAGGCACGGATACGGGCCACGATTTCTGGATCGACGAAATGCTCGCCAGGTACGGGAGCGAGCCGACAGGCACCGGCGTCAATGATGCGGGCGAATACCATTATGAGGGCGCGGACGGCAATTCGTATCTGTTCTCGCGAGGCCGTGCGGCATTCATGTACACGCATACCCCGGGACAGCTGGGCTTCGTCGGCAACTTCGCATACTGGGATCAGACTGGCCATGATGGCTACACCATCACCGTCAGCATGAACGGCGACCAACAGACCCTGCGCGAGGATACGTCCCGACGCAAGCAGACACCGAGCTATTTCACCACGGTGTTCACCAACAGCGACGAAACGCTTACCGTCACCGAAGTCAAATACATCACCTACAACAACGTCCTGGTGACCAATCTGACGTTGGAAAGCACCGTCGACGGCGAAGTCACGCTGACGGCCACCTCGCCGTTCGCGGCCGAAGGCGACGATGGCGCCACGGAACTGACCGGACGGGTGAACGCCACCAACAACCTGACCACGCTGTACCCCCGATTCTCGGGCAACGGGTTCACCGCACAGGGCGGTTCCCTGACGTCGACGATGAACCTTGCCGCCGGCACAGCCCAGACCACCAAGATCCAGCTGGGCATGATCGCCGACGAGCTTCCCGACTCCACGACCGAATACGAAGCCCGCTACACAGGCGATCTGGTCGATCCCGCCGCCTCATACAAGGATTCGGTGACCACCTACAACCAATGGTGGTACGAGAACATCCCATATGTGGAGACCCCGGAGCACAACATCGACAAGACGGTGTTCTACCGTTGGTGGCTGGCCCGCTTCAACTCCCTGGACGCCAACATGCCGGGCAATACGTTCCAGTATCCGACCTCCATCGAAGGTGTGCTCGGCTACAACAACCAGATCGTCCTGACGTCTGGCATGTTCATCAACGATACGAAATGGCTGCGCAATCCGGATCTGGCGTACGGCACCTGGGTGTCGGCCGGACAGACCGCCAAGGAAGGCGCCAGCGGCCACCACTATTACCACGATAATCCGGGCGACCCCGCCAACTGGGACCACAGCTATACGCAGTACATCACCAAGGCGGGATGGGACTCCTACAAGATCCATGGAGGCCCGTCGTCGCTGGCCGACGCGTTGGGCGACTACGGTTCCGAGGACGTCAAGGGCCTGCTGGCATCTTCCAGCGAACCGGTGGATACGGACAATCAGAACGACAACGACAACGATCTCATCGATTGGTCGTGGAATTCCATGACCGGCAACGATGCCGATGCCGTATCGTTCTCGCAGTATCCGGGGGAGCGGATGGACCGCGCCGACGGTTCGGCGAACATGTGGGCGAACGCCATCGCCGCGGCGGAGGCCTACGCGGCCGCAGGGGAGAACGAGAAATCCGAGGAGATGCAGCAGATCGCCGACGACATCAAATCCGATGTGCTTAACGAACTGTGGAACGATGAAGAGCAGCTCGTCCAGCATAAGTTCATCGGCGCGCATGACGGCGAATACGCGAAGTACAAGGAGATCAACAACTACTACCCGTACTCCGTGGGCATGATGCCGTCCGAAGGCGACGCGGATTATGACGAAAGCTATGATGAAGCGCTTCGTCTGTTCGCGGATTATGACGAATTCCCGATATTCCCGTTCTTCACGGCGAACCAGGCGGATAAGGCGGATGCCGGATATCCCGGTTCGAACAATTTCGCCATCATCAATGCCACGCCGCTTCTGCAGATCTACTCAGCCGGCATCCGCGACTACAACGCCGACGACAACGGCTACATCACCGCCGACCAGTTCAAGAAGCTTCTGTATTGGGTCGCTTTCGCCCATTACCAGGGCGGCGACAACCGTTATCCGGACCAGAACGAGTTCTGGAATATGGAAAACAATGACAGCGCCGGCGAAAGCATGGCGGACCGCAGCGCCGATGCCGCGAAGAACGGAGGTAAAATCACCTACCGCTCGTGGATCCACCATACGCAGCTCGGCACCACGAACTGGACCATCATCGAAGACGTGGCCGGCGTGGTTCCCCGCGACGACAACAAGATCGAGCTCAACCCGATCGCATTGCCGGGCTGGGACCATTTCGTCGTGAACAACCTGAGCTATCACGGGCAGGACATGTCGGTGGTCTGGAACAACGACGGCACCTACACGGCGCCGAAGGGATACACGCTGTATCTGGACGGCAAGGCCGTGTTCACCTCCGACAAGCTGGCGCACATCGTCTACGATCCCGAAACGGGCGTCGCCGACGTGCAGGACGACAGCGGAGCCGTCGTCTCGAACGTCACCACGGCCCGGATGCCCAACGCCAACGAAGTGGCCTATGGCGCCGACGACCGTGTCACCGAGATCTTCGCCCAGTCCGGGCAGAACATCGACGAAGCGTCCGACAGCCAGGTGAACGTTGCGGAAGGCGGCGATGTCGAAGCCACGTATGAGGCCGCCGGCCAGCCCGCATCCGACGCGGTGGACGGCACGAACGTCATGGAATCGTTCTGGGGCACCAAGGGCACTCCGAACGCGAAGGACGCCATCACCGTCACCTTCAAGGACGGCGTCCAGACCATCGATGACGTCCGCGTGTACTTCTACCAGACATCCTCCAGCCAGACCATCGACGGGTATAAGGAACCGTCCGTCTACACGTTGGAATACCAGGACGAGCAGGGCGCATGGCATGCGGTTGAAGGGCAGGTGCGCACCCCTACGTATGCGTCCGCAAACTACAATCGCATCCAGTTCGCCCCGGTGAACGCCCAAGCCATCCGGCTGACGGTCACGCCGCAGGCCGGCGAGGCCGTGGGCGTGAAGGAGGTCCAGGCATACCGCACAGGAATCGAGCCCGAAGGGGAGCCTTCCAACCAGGCGCCTTCCGTTGACGCCTATGTGTCGAGCAATTCCTCTTCCGGCGCGCAGATCACCGGCGTCGTGAAGGACGACGGTCTGCCCTCTGGCACGCTTGCCGCCGCATGGGAGCAGGTCTCCGGTCCGGAGAACGGCGTCGCCAAGTTCGCCGACGCGACCGCGGCAAGCACGCTGGTCACGTTCAATCGTGAAGGCGATTACACGCTGAAGCTGACCGTCTCCGACGGCGAGCTGGCGGCCGAGAAGATCATCGAAGTCCATGGCATCCCCTCGGACGGTACGGTGAACATCGCCTCCCAGGCCGAGGCCGAAGTCAGCTCCCAGAACACCTATCCGGTCGGCGGCGCCGCCATCCTGAACGACGGCATCGTCGATCTGGAAAGCAGCGACACCATGAAGAGCTGGAACAACTGGGGGCAGGGCGACGCCGAACCGACGGTCACCTACACCTGGAACGGCACTGTGCCGTTGTCCAAGGTGCAGGCGTACTTCTGGTCCGACGGCGGCGGCGTGCCGATGCCGGCAGGATGGAAGGTCCAGTACCTCGATTCCGACGGCGCATGGCAGGACGTGACCCTGAAGCCCGGACAGTCCTATGACGTCGTCAAGGGCCAGGGCTGTTCGGTGGCGTTCGAGACCAGGTGGACGACCTCCATGCGCGTGGTCTTCGAACCGCAGGGTGGCAACCAGGCGGTCGGCCTGAGCGAATTGGAGGCATACGCCGCCGACCCGCTCGGCGTGGAGACGGTCTCCCGCATGGTCGCTCCCGGCAGCGGCATGGATGATGTGGACCTTCCGGAAACCGTAAGCGCCTATTATGCGGACGGCACCCGTGCCGACCTGTCCGTCGCATGGGCTCCCATCTCCGACGACCAGCTGGCCGGCAACGGCGACATTCAGGTCGCCGGCGAGGTAACGGGCACCCCATCCGGAACGTCCGCCGTCGTGTACGTCCGTTCCGACGCCGAAGCCATCACCGCGGGCGCCGTGCAGCAGTCCGAGCAGACCGTGTACCAGAACTCCGAATCGTTCGTTCCGCCTGCGACGGTGACCAGACAGTACCAGAACGGCGGCTTCCGCAGCGGCCTGAAGGTCACATGGGACGCCGATGAGCTTGCGGCGGTCGACCTGGCTACGGTCGCCGACTACACGGTGCACGGCACCTTGGACGAGGACGGCGCGGAGGCCACGCTGATCGTGCATGTGGTTTCCGACCCGAACGGCTCGGATGAACCCGATCCGGACCCCGAACCGTTGGAAGGCTGGATTGAGGGCCTCGCCAGCAACGTCACCACCGATGTGGCCGCCAGCTGGTCCCCCGCGGAAGGCAAGCTCAACGACGGCAAACTGGTCGACGATTCCTGGCCTTCGGCGGATGACGCGAATGTCGACTCCGGCGTCTGGGGCACCTGGGGCGTCGCCCATGACGGCATGTACGCCGAGTACAGCTGGAACGGCGAAGCCACGATCGACCAGTCCCGCGTGCAGTTCTGGGCGAATTTCGCCGAAACGAACGACGAGAGGGGCGGCCTGGAGATCCCCGCCGCCTGGCAGATCCAGTATCTTGCCGAAGACGGCTCCTGGCAGCCGGTGACCCCGACGTCCGAATACACCACGGTGCGTAACAGCCCTGCACAGCGCGGCGAAGGCGATGGAGGCGGCTGGAGCACGGTCACGTTCGAACCGGTCACCACCACGAAACTGCGTCTGGTGTTGACTCCGTATCCTTCCTCGGCAGACGCCACGTTCGGTGCGGCAGTGGCCGAATGGGGCGTGCACGCGCTTGAAACGGCCGAGCAGGTGGACAAGTCCGATCTGCAATCCGCTGTGGACGCCGCCGCGGCTCTGGAGGAGGCGCGCTTCACGCCGAACAGCTGGGCGATCTTCTCGCAGGCCCTGTCGAACGCGCAGAACGTGCTGGCCGACGCAGCGGCCGATCAGACGACGGTGGACGCCGCCCTGGCCGCGCTCAACGATGCGCAAAAGGCATTGGTCGCCAAGGCCGACGTCACCGCATTGCAGGCCGCCGTCGATCAGGCGAACGCGCTGGACGCCGCCGACTATACGGAGGACAGCTGGGCCGTGCTTGAGACTGCGCTGGAGCAGGCCGTCGCCGTGCTGAATGACGGGAATGCGACGCAGGCTTCGGCGGACGCGGCCTGCGCGCAGCTGACCGATGCCATTGCGGCGCTGGAAAAGGCGACCGAGCCAAATCCCGAACCGGGCGAAGTCGACAGGTCCGCGCTGAAATCCGCAGTGGATTCCGCCGACAAGCTCGTCGCGGATGACTATACGGAGGACAGCTGGGCCGAGTTCGCCAAGGCCCTGGCCAATGCCAAGGACGTATTGAACGCGCCGGACGTCACGCAGCGGCAGGTGGACGACGCGCTCGCGTCGCTCGAAGCGGCCATCAAGGCCCTGAAAGCCGACGACGGCGGCACCCCGGAACCGGGCAAGGCCGATAAGACCGCGCTGAAGGCCGCGTTGGGCAAAGCGATGGCCATCGACCGTTCCGCCTATACGGCTGAATCGCTGAGCAAGCTGGACGCCGCGATCGCCGAGGCCAACAAGGTGCTGAACGATGCTGACGCGCAGCAGTCCCAGGTCGATGCCGCCGCAAAGGCGCTCGAGAAGGCTCTGACGGCTCTGGAGCATCTGTCGGCCGATCCCGGCAAGGACGCCCAGGGCGCGGATCTGTCGAACACCGGCTCCGCCATCGTCGGGATTGCCGTGGCCGCGCTTGCGGCGATCGCCGTCGCCATCGCCGTGATGGTGGAACGCCATCGTCGATTCGATGCGCGGTGACTTCATCTAGACGGCGCATAGCCCACTGAAAGTCCGTCCGTCGTCTTGTGTGTCGGCGGGCGGACTTTTATTCGTTTTTTCGAAATGGTACGGGGCAAATAATGAAGAACATGATGAGAACGGTTGCGGCCTGTGCGGTGTTCATCGCAGGCGTCGCCTTGCATGGCGTCGCGTTTGCCGGCGACGCCGCCGATACGGCGCCCAGCGTGTCCGGATACGCGTATGACCGGTTGCCATATGCGAATCCGACCATTGAAGTCACGCAAATCGACAACAGAGGCCTTCCGCAATCGACGCGCAATCCGATCGGACGATCCGAAGGCGTGGACACCCCCCGGACGATCTTGATGCGAACCATTATTCCGCCGATGCCGCGGCCCTTGAATATGACGGCAGACTATTCGTGTTCACAGGTCATGACGAGGCATTTCCTGATTACGGCAGCTTCAACATGCATGATTGGGGCGTATACGTCACCGATGATCCCGAGAGCGGCACGTGGACGCACTACAAGAACATTCTGCAGGCCGACCTGTTCGACCGGGCGACGGGCGATGGTGCCTATGCCGGGCAAGTGGTCTGTGACGACAACGGCACGACGGACGCTTCCGACGACTGGTTCCACTACTGCATTCCGGTCCAAGACAAGAACGCTCCCGCAGGCGCCGACCCGCGCTCCATCGGCGTGGCGAAATCCCGCAGTCCGCTTGGTCCATGGGAGGATGCCATCGGTGAACCGCTGCTGACCACGACCCAGACCCAGATCGAAACCATCGGTCCGGCGTGGATGATGGCGGATTGGCCGGCACTGGTACGAATGTGCGCGACGTCGCGGCGTTGGCCGTGATCGTCGTCGCATGCTCGTTGTCGATGATGCTCCTGCGTCGTAGGAGCATCTGATCGCGCCGGGCAATAGTCGGGAACGTTCGACGATCGATGCGCATGGCGCGCCTGACGGTATGCCATGCGCATCGTTGTGCTCGCATGGTTTGCCATTGGCATGGTCTAATCTCGTAAGGGATCACAAGGAGGAACGCCATGTCATCCAATTCGTGTCTGAAAAAAGTCGTCGTCGGCGCCGCGATCGCCGCCGGTGCCGCCGCCTGGGCCATCGCGCCGCGCACGTTCAACGACAAGCGCCGCAATTTTGTCCCCGCGATTCCTGATGTGTGGTATGCGCATCGTGGCCTGCATGATGCCGGTTCCGGCCTGACGCACGAGTATGCGGCGGAAAGCGGCGAGTACGTGGCGTATGCACGCCGTATGGCGATGAAGGCGGGCTACGGCAATCCGACCATCGCCGGTCCGATCGCGCCGGAGAATTCGCTGGCCGCGTTCGCCGCCGCCTGCGAGGCCGGCTACGGCATTGAACTGGATGTGCAGATGACGATGGACGGCCAGATCGTCGTCGTCCATGACGCCGATCTGATGCGTGTCGCAGGGGACCCGCGTCGTATCGCCGATTTGACGTATGACGAGCTGACGCGTATCCCGCTGTTCCCCGGATCCGCGCCGGGCGTCGCCGTCGCCGAGCCGCTGCCGGGATCGTTGGAGAAGCCGGCGCTGGTCATCACTCCTGATAAGGCTCCGGAAGAGTACTATCAGCATGTTCCGCTGTTCGCCGATGTATTGAAGGTGGTCGCGGGCCGTGCGCCGTTGATCGTCGAATACAAATTCGACGACAACGCGGTATGGGATGAGCGTTGCGAAGAGATGATGGAGAAGGGCGACGCGTTATTGCAGTCCTATGACGGCCTGTATGTGGTGGAGTCGTTCTGTCCGATGGCGATGCGCTGGTATAAGGAGCATCGTCCGGAAGTGTGCCGCGGCCAGCTCGCCGGCGGTTGGACGGGCGAGGAGGCCCGCGTTCCCGAACGTTTGGCCGATGTGCTGCTGTTCAATTGGATGTCGCGCCCGGATTTCGTGGCGTACGACTGGCATGGCGGCAACAGCCCGCAGGTGCGTCTCTCGCATTTCATGGGCGCGGTGCCGGTGTCGTGGACCGTGCGCAGCCGCGACGAACTGGCGCGTTGCGGCACCTGGTTCGACCATCATATTTTCGAGGCGTTCGTGCCGGACGCGCGTTGATGATGCGCGTCGTGGCGCGCCGCATGTGATGGCGCGCCGATAATACGAAAGGCTCTGTCACAACAAATGGTTGATTTTTGACGAAATAGTAAGAAACAGTACCACCGAAGGAGGTAATTGGATATGCCTACTATCAAAGACGCATTAGATATTATCGGTAAGTTGACTGTCGCAGAGCAGGAAAGCCTTAAAACAATGCTTTTAAGTCCTGCCTTTGTAAAGTCTTTGAATATTGAAGATTTCGTAGCAAAGGAACGCTTTGCAAATGGTCGTGTATGCCCTCTTTGTGGCTGTATCCATGTGGTTCGCAATGGTCATCGTAAAGATGGCACACAGCGATATGTATGTAAGGATTGTGGCAAGTCCTTCGTGATTGCTACGAACTCCATTGTGTCTGGTACAAGAAAAGACTTGTCCGTGTGGGAGCAGTACATTGATTGTATGATGAATGGCTTATCCATTCGTAAGACTGCTGTTGCTTGTGGGATTCACAGAAACACCGCATTCCTTTGGAGACACAAGATTTTGGATGCACTTCAGAATATGGCAGACGATGTTACCCTTGACGGCATTATTGAGGCTGACGAAACTTTTTTCGCCATCTCGTACAAGGGCAATCATAGCAAGAGTAAGACATTTGCTATGCCACGCAAGGCTCATAAGCGTGGTCATTCTACACATATCAGAGGCTTGTCCCAAGAAAAGGTATGTGTTCCTTGTGCGGTTAATAGGAATGGCTTGTCTATCTCCAAGATTACGAATACTGGTAGAGTTTCTACAAGAGATTTACATCATATTTATGATGGTAGGATTAAGACCAATTCCACTCTTGTTACGGACAAGATGAACTCCTATGTGAGATTTACAAATGCCAATGGCATTGACCTTGTGCAGTTAAAGACTGGCAAAGCCAAGAAAGGCATTTATAATATCCAACATATCAATAGCTACCATAGCCAGCTAAAGAGGTTTATGCGTGGCTTTAACGGTGTTTCTACCAAGTATCTGAACAACTATCTTGTGTGGAATAACCTTGTAAATTACGCCAAAGAAAGCGACATGGAGAAAAGGAACATCTTCTTAACTTTTGTTTTGGCAACATTGAAAACTGCTAAATGCAGAGATTTATCAAACAGACCAGCAGTTCCTCTGGTCGCCTAATTAGAATTTGTGGAGATGATAAGATGGTCAATATAACAGATGTAAAACAGATTCTTCAATTTGCAATAGATGCGGAGATTAAAGTCTTTCTTGATGGTGGCTGGGGTGTAGATGCTCTTCTTGGATATCAGTCAAGAGCCCATAATGATATTGACATTTTTGTAGAAAAGAACGATTATCAGAACTTTATAGAAATAATGAAAGCTAATGGCTTTTATGAGATTAAGATGGAATATACAACATTGAACCATACTGTATGGGAAGATTTGAAAAACAGAATTATTGATTTGCATTGTTTTGAATATACGGACGAAGGTGAAATTCTTTATGATGGGGATTGTTTTCCGGTAGAAACTTTTTCAGGTAAAGGAAGAATTGAGGAAATAGAGGTTTCCTGTATTGAACCATATAGTCAAGTAATGTTCCATCTGGGATACGAGTTTGATGAAAATGATGCACATGATGTGAAGTTATTGTGTGAGACATTTCATATCGAAATTCCAAATGAGTATAGATAACTGCAAATAACAGTTTGTAGGGGAGTTCTGATACTCCCCTATAAAAATGGCTATTTATCAACTGTTTGTTGTGACATAGCCATACGAAAAAACGAAAACGGTGTTGCGGCAGGCGGTTATCCTGCCGCAACACCGTTTTTTCGTATGCGTGACTATCAGTCGATGACGCCGTACAGGCGGTCGCCCGCGTCGCCCAGGCCCGGCACGATATAGCACTTGTCGTTGAGCTTGTCGTCGACCGCGCACACCACGACCTTGAAGTCGATGGACGGGTCGATATGCTTTTCGACGAATTCGATGCCTTCCGGAGCGGCGAGGATGCAGACCGCGGTGACATCCTTGGCGCCACGTTCGGCCAGATAGTGGGTGGCTGCGACCAGCGTGCCGCCGGTGGCCAGCATCGGGTCGATCAGGAAGCACTGACGGCCGGTCAGGTCGTCGGGCAGACGGTTCGCGTACGTGATCTGCTGTGTCGGATGCTCCTCGTCGCGCTTCATGCCGAGGAAGCCGACTTCGGCGGACGGGATCATCCTGGTCATGCCGTCAAGCATGCCCAGACCTGCGCGCAGCACGGGAACGATGATCGGACGAGGCTTGGCGATGGTTTTGCCGACCATCGGAGCGACCGGCGTTTCGATCGGCTTGTCGACGACTTCAAGGTCGCGGGTCGCCTCGTATGCTTCCAGCGTGACCAGTTCGGAAACCAGTTCACGGAAGGTGGAGGAGGGGGTGTTCTTGTCGCGAAGAACGGTAAGCTTATGCGCCACCAGCGGGTGGTCCAAAACGTGAAGTTCCATAACTACCAAGGGTAGCCTAAAAAAGGAAAGAAAGCGCCGAGCCATGAAAGCGCCTGTCGGCGCAAAGGCCGCTCGCAGCGGCAGAAAATGGAGCCCGGGGCTATGCATGGCCCGACGCAAGTAATCATTGTACGAAATGTTGGGCGCGGTACACGCCGTAACGATCAATCCAATTTGCCGCGTCGCCACAAATGCGCGCCGTGCCGGAAATCCTTCGCCGTCGCGAACAGGTTGCCCGCGGTATGCAGCAGGCGCGCGGCCTTGCCGCGAATCCTCGCGGCATCAGCGGCATCGTCATCCGTGCCGACACTGTTTTCCAACGCTTCGGCATGCTGCGTCATTCGCTTCGCCTCAACGCGCAATCCCAATGCGACGACATCGGTGAACACCGCGGCGCGATCCAATGCGACGGCGAAATCACCGGTGAAAGCGCCTGCGAGAATCGAATCGGCGGTAATGGTGATGTCTTCCTCCGTCGGCATCTGATTGACGCCTGCGACAACGGACGCCGACGTCACGATCGGCTCGCCCAAACGCCACAGGCGGGCGATCGAACCGCCATGCTGCCGCATCCAGGAGCGCAGCATGTACAGGCGCCACAAAATGCCCGGCAGCGAATCCGGTTCGGCGTGGCTCCACAATTCCGCAATGACGTCCACGCCTTCATGCTCGACCAACGTCAGCACACGCTCCACCAATGCGGCGTCGTTGCTGTGATGCACGCGCGCCAGGAGCGCGGCGGCCGTCGCATGGCTCATTTCATTGATTTCCTGCGGATCCGCGCCGCCTGCAAGACCATCCATCAGACCCGCGTCAAGCTGCCCGGGGCGCGACGGCCGGGGAGAGCCGGTATGTGTGAACCCGGCGGAACGCGAGGCGACGATGGAGGCTGTGCCGTAATGCATGGCGCTAGTAGACAAGTGAACCGATCCTTTGAATATCAATAATGCGGGGGCCTTGTGGCGTGTCAATGATAAACATGGCCGTGGCCGTTCCCGTCGGCATGAACGGCGATTTCGCGATCAGCTGCTTCGTCAGCGAGCGGGACGCGCACATCTCGCGCAGATGCGCGAATATGCCGCCGATGACGGGCCGGTGCATGCAGATCACCGTCGTGCGGCGGGCCGCAAGCGAACGCGTGATTTCGCCATAGAACGCGTTCCACGCGGCGTCCGGATCCGCCGCGAACGCGTCTTCGGTCAGCTCGTCGATATGGATCATCGGACGGTTCGTCTGCCACGACAGCACCTGCAGCGTCTGCTGGCAGCGCATCCACGGCGATGTGGAGAGCCGCGTCGGATTGTAGCAGGCCAGCTCGCGGTTGAGCGAGTATGCTGCGGCGGCGCCACGCGGCGTGATCGGGCGTGCGGCGTCCGAGCCTTTCCAGGATTTGCGGGGCTCCGCTTTGGCATGGCGTACCAGCAGTATGGTCTGCGCGTCGGCGGCGCCTTCCTCGATCCGGTCGACGAACAGGGCGAGGATGTCCCTGTCGGTGGTGTGGGTGAGTATTTTGCGCGCCTGCGAGATGGACACCCACACGATGTCGTCGATTTCGCCGATATCGGCGCGGCGCACCGGTCCGAAGGCGTCAAGCAGATGTTCGGCATCGGTGGGGCTGATCGGCTGCGCCATCCAAAACCGTGCATGTTTGACGGTTTCCGTGGAATTCGCGGGGCAATGCCGCCTTTTCGGCTTGCCCTCGTCGGCCAGCGGATATTCCACGTCTCCTATGTACGGGCCGAGCATGACCGGCATGCCGGTTTCTTCGCTGATTTCGCGCACTGCGGCGTGACGATGCGTTTCGTTGGCGTCGAGCTTGCCTTTCGGCCAGCTCCAGTCGTCATATTTCGGGCGATGCACGATGCATACTTCGATTGATTCGAGCAGTGAGCGGCGTTGCTCTTCTGCGTCTTTGTCGGATTGCGTCGTTGCGTGACGGGCACTGTGTTTGGCGGCGGCTTTGGCGGCTACGTCTGTTTCGGCGTCTGCTTCAGAGGCTTCGTTCGTGCGTATGCCGGCGCTGTCGTTCGGCAGGGAATCGGCGCGCTTTCGATAGAGGATGCCGCCGGCCGTTTCCACGATTCTTCTCACTTCGTTTCCCATGCCTTTCATTGTATTGCGATGCGGCGTTACGGGGACGGCCTGCATCGTGCGGGCTGTGGCGCGGATGCGCCTCGTCTGTTGCGGGGCGCGTAAGAACGGCCGGTTCCTTGGGAAGGGAACCGGCCGTTACCATTGCTCTTTAGCTGTTGTTGCGAGGACGGCGGGTGTGCTTTTTGATCAGGCACTCCTGGCTGTCCACCAGCGGGCGTCCCTCTTCGTCCTTCGAATGGCGTACATACGTGCCATCCGGCTGCATATGCCACGAAGCGGTGGTGTCGGCCATCTGCAGATCGACGTAGCGGATCAGCTCATCGATCTGCTCCGGAGCGGTGACGCGCACCAGCGCTTCGACACGACGGTCGAGATTGCGGTGCATCAGGTCGGCCGAACCGATCCACACTTCCGGACCGCTTGCCGGCCCTTCGCCGATCTGCGGGCCGCAGGAATTCGCGAACGCGTAGATGCGGCTGTGTTCGAGGAAACGACCCAGGATGCTGCGCACGCGGATGTTCTCGGACAGTCCCGGAACGCCCGGCTTCAGCGCGCAGATGCCGCGTTCGACGATATCGATCTTCACTCCGGCCTGGCTTGCGCGGTACAGCGCGTCGATCGTCTTCTCGTCGACGATGGAGTTGACCTTGATCTTGATCCACGCTTCCTTGCCGGCGCGTGCGGCATCCTCTTCACGGCGGATGCGCTGAATGATGCCGGTGCGCACGGTACGCGGCGCGACCAGCAGACGGTGGAAGCTCGACTTCGGCGCGTAGCCGCTCAGCTGGTTGAACAGGCGGGTCAGATCCTGGCCGACGACCGGATCGCAGGTCAGCAGGCCAAGATCGGTGTAGACGCGGGCGGTCTTCGGATTGTAATTGCCCGTACCCACATGGCAGTAGCGCCTAAGCCCGTCCGCTTCCTGACGGACCACCAGCGACAGCTTGCAGTGCGTCTTCAGGCCGACGATGCCGTAGACCACGTGGACGCCTGCGCGTTCGAGCTTGCGGGCCCAGGCGATGTTGGCGTCCTCGTCGAAACGCGCCTTGATCTCGACCAATGCCAGCACCTGCTTGCCGGCATGCGCGGCGTCGATGAGCGCGTCGATGATCGGCGAATTCGAGCTGGTGCGGTACAGCGTCTGCTTGATCGCCAGCACCTTCGGATCGGCCGCGGCCTGCGCGAGGAACGCCTGCACGGAGGTGGAGAAGGAATCATATGGGTGATGCAGCAGGATGTCGCGCTCGCGGATGGCGGCGAAGATGTCCTGCGCGCGGCTGGATTCGACTTCGGCGATCTGACGGTTCGTGGTCGGCACAAACGGACGATACTTCAGGTCGGGACGGTCGATGGCGCCAAGCTCGAACAGCACGGTGGCATCCAGCGGGGCCGGCAGACGGTACACCTCGTCCGGGGTGACGCGCAGCTGGTCGGCGAGCAGCTGGGACAGGAACGGGCTGGTCTCGTCGGAGATCTCCAGACGGATCGGCGGTCCGAAACGACGACGCAGCAGCTCGCGCTCCATCGCGTTGAGCAGGTTCTCCGCATCATCCTCTTCCACGTCGATGTCTTCGTTGCGGGTGACGCGGAAGGAGCGGGCCTCCTTGATGATCATGCCGGGGAACAGGGATTCCAGGTGGGCGATGATCAGATTCTCCATCGTGATGAAGCCGTAGCGCACATCCTCGGCATCGTCTTCGGTCATGTCGTCGACCGGCACCAGACGGTTGAGGTTGCCCGGAATCTTCACGCGGGCGAAATGCGACTTCCCGGAGTTCGGATTCTCCACCAGCACGGCGAGGTTGATGGAGCCGCCGGAAATGTACGGGAACGGGTGGGCCGGGTCGACGGCGAGCGGCGTCAGCACGGGGAAGACCTGCTGGCGGTAGTAGCGCGACAGGCGCTCCTGCTCCGCGGTGGTCAGCCGGTCCCAGCTGAGCAGCACGATGTTCTCCTTCGCCAGATCGGGAAGGAGATGCTCGACCAGATAGTGGGCGTGCTCTTCCTGCAGGCGATGCGCCTGCTCGCTGATCGCGCGCAGCTGCTGGCGCGGGCTCAGGCCGGAAGCCGCGGTGACGGCGATGCCGGTGTCGATGCGGCGTTTGAGGCCGGCCACACGGACCATGAAGAATTCATCGAGATTGTTGGCGAAAATCGCTTCGAAACTGGCACGTTCGATGATCGGGAGATCTTCGTCCTGGGCAAGTTCGAAAACACGCTTATTGAACTTGAGCCAGCTCAGCTCGCGGTCGAAAAAGCGGTCGTTGGGCAGCGGTTCTTCGCCGGCGATTTGCTCGCGTTTGTCCGACTTGTCGGTTTCGGCGATATGCTCGGCTATCTGGCTGCGCAGAATAGCCTTGGAGGATGCGTCAAAAATCTGTGCCATACCTCAATACTTTACGTGCAGGAGGGCGCGAAAACACAGTATCCGTTTCAAAAATTCAGGTGCTGTTCATGTTTCGCTACGACACGCCGCCGAAGTATGTATAAACGCGCACAAGTAAACAGAAAGGTGACTGTCGCTTTGCGAGGATGTGCGGTTTGCGGACGGTTTTGCGGAGGAATCGCACAACACCGGAAATCCACGAAAAAAGTCTTGAAAAAGCGTCGATTCGGCTTGCATATCGGGGCGGGAGTGAATATATTTACAAGTACAAGGACAACTTAAAAGAGCAGAGCCCACAAAGAGTGTATGGTCATGAGGACTGTTACGTTGGACGGGCATTGGAAAGACTTACCGTTACAACGATGATGTTGTGCAGAGATTCTGCTCCTAGTGTTCTTGTTGAAAAGGCCCGCTCCGGCGGGCCTTTTCGTTTGTCCGGCCTGTGTCCTGCCCTTGTCCCGCCCATGCCCTGCTTCTGCCCTTGCCCTTGCCCTTGCCCTTGCCCTGCCCATGCCTCTGCTTACGCTTCGTGTCTTCGCTTGTGCGTCCGCCTCTGCTTGTGCATATGCCGTCTTCTCTTGACAGTTTTGACCGCAACACGCCGTCGTCTGCGGTCAAAACTGTCAGTCGTCTGTTGGCGGTTTGTGGTTCGCGTTGTCTCCTTTGACGCTTTTGGTCTCGGTCCGCGGCGTGTTGCGGTCAAAACTGTCAGCCGTTTCTCGGAGTCCAAAGGTTTGCGCCGTTTGCCCTGGCGAGGAGGAGGCGAGTTGTCCACAGGCTTGTGGATGACACTCCGATGATGTGAATAACTGCGTCCTTTCGACCACATACCCCTGTCGAGATTGCGCTGAGCGCTTGGTTCACGGTTCAATCTGGCTATGAACACACAAACACATCCATCGGAATCCACGCCGCCGCGCAATTATCCAAAGTCGGGTACGGAATACGTGCGGCGGAGCCAGCCCGTGGCCGAACATCGGCGTCCGGCAACGCAAGTGACCATGCAGCGAAGCGGAGGTCGATTCGGGCCGGTATCCACGGGCATGAACGTCGGCACAGGCACTGCGACGGCCTGCCATAACGTCGTTGTGATGAGCTCGCCCAGCGGAGGAGTTGGGCTGAGCACGCTATCCGCGATGCTGGCGTTGGCTTTGCGTCGTCGCGAATACAAGGTGTCGCTGGTCGACGCCGATCTGCTTGCGGGCGGATTGGATGTGCTGCTCGGATTGGAAAGTGCGCCGGGACTGCGGTTCAGTGATATCGACGCGCCTTTGGGCCATATTGAAGGCAAAGCGCTATATGAGGAGTTGCCGCATTGGGAGGATATCGCGATACTGTCCTGCGATTCATGGAGCGGTCGCGTTCCGGATTGGTGGGAACTGCAGGCCGTGACCCGCGCGCTGTCGCAGGTCAGCGATGTCGTTGTGATTGATGCCGGGAGAGGCCGTGAAATAGAACATGTTCAGGCATTGCATGAGGCCTTGCAGGTCAGCGTGATAGAGCTGTCCGTACTTGGCCTGGCGCGCGCGAAAGCTCATGCCGGCAGGTTGAAGGCGGCAAAATGTTCAAAAATGAAGTATGCGGCAATGCGCCCGAAAGGCGTAAGGAACGGTAGCGGCGTCAGCGCTGATGAGGCTGCGAGTTTCATGGGCGGCAGCGTGTCTCCTGTTTTTCGTGAGGACGCAAAGCTCTGTGCCAGTCTGCTTGATGGGCTGGGCATTCAAACCATCGGCCGGCGTAATCGCAAAGCGGTGTTCGCATTGGTCGAGCAGATTGAGCAGTCGCTGGGGTTGGGGCAGCTGGGGCATGAATAGTGGTGTGGCAACGGCATAAACAGCCCGTGTGAATCCGTATGCGGTGATTGGTGAAGGCGCGAATATCGTGAAAGGAGAGCAATGGAATTGGGGCCGCTCACGACGTTGGGTGACGATCCCTCGGTCACCGATGTGGCCGTCACCTGCGACGGTCGCGTGTGGGTCGACCGGGGCGACGGCATGCGCGAATACATATTGGAGATTCCCTTTTCCGGTCCTCGCATCGTGCGCGAGTATGCCGTTCGCCTATGCTCGCAGTTGGGCAGGCGTTTGGACGACGCCTGCCCGATCTGCGACGCGTCCAACGAGCAAGGCGTGCGCGTGCATGCGGTGATCGCTCCGCTGGTGCCGCAAGGCGCGGCGATCACCATACGTTTCCCTGACCGTGCCGTGCCCCGGCTTGACGCCCTGGCTGCGGGCGGACTGTTCCCCGGCGTCTGGCTGCCGTTGTTCCGTGGTCTGGTCCGCAATCGCGCGACGATACTGATCACAGGTGGGACCGGAGCGGGGAAAACCACACTGCTGAAAGCGTTATTGGGACAGTGCGATGATACGGAACGCATCGTCACCGTGGAGGAGGTGCGCGAGCTCGGCGGTCTGCGTAACGCCAATCATGTGTCGTTGGTCACGCGTGAGGCGAATGTGGAGGGCGCCGGCGCCATCGGCCTGTCGCAGCTGGTGAAAGCGACGTTGCGTATGCGCCCCGATCGAGTGGTGTTGGGCGAATGCCGAGGCGAAGAGATCGCCGATCTGCTGCGCGCGTTCAATTCCGGTCATCATGGCGGCATGACCACATTGCACGCCGATGATGTGCCGCGTGTGCCGTCGCGATTGATTTCCCTTGGATTGTTGGCGGGGCTTGCCCCGCAGGCGTTGTCCATGTTGGCTGAAGGCGCGTTCGACGTAGTGTTTCACGTGGAACGCGTACGAGGTATTCGTCGTATAACGCAGATCGGCCGGCTGGTTGCAGGCTCGGAAGGATTACGCGGCGACACTTTGGTCGCATGGGACGGGCGATGTGCCGTTCCCGGTCCGAATTGGAATGCCTTCGTGCGGCGATGGGCGAATACCCGTGTCAGAGGGCCCGCATGAACGATATCGCAGTATTTGCTTTTTTCGCGGCCGCATGCTGCAGCTGCGGCGTATGGTCCGTTCTGGAATCCTCAGACGTTTCAGCGCGGCGTTTGGAAACGCTCGCGACGAAAGGCGGACGCCTTCCCGCATTGCGAATCGGATTGTCGATGACCGTCGCGTCGGCCATCGCATACGTGCGTAGCGGGGGGACGTTGATTGACGCGTTCGGCAAGCAGCACGGCATGCGCTTCGCTGTCCCGCGGCTGACGGCGGACCGGCTGTACGCAGTGTTGGCGACCAGGGCGGAGCCCGCGGACAGCGAAGCGAAGATCGGACATGTGGCGATGGAACTTGAAGCGGCATGCCGGTTGAGCGCAACATTGGGCTGCGAGGCGGCGCGCTGTCTGGAGGCGGTGTCGGCATCGCTCAGACGCATGGAATTGCTGGATGACCTGCGCAAAACGGCGTTCGCCATGCCGAAGGCAACGGTGAACATGCTGACGGTGCTGCCGTTGATCACTTTGATATTGGGGGAGATCCTGGGCGCGCGGCCGGCGGCCTTCCTCTTCTCCGGTCTGCAAGGATGGCTGTGTCTGATCATCGGCGGCGCCTGGTATGGGCTCGGATTGCTGTGGGTGCGCGTATTGATGCGGAATATGGAATCGGAAACGTCGCCGAACGAAGGCGGTTCCGATGATGCGCATGCAGGAGGAGGCGTACAAAGCGTCGCCGGGAATCGGACGGACTTTGAAAGGGAAGATGATGGCTGAATTATGGAGCATGGTCGCCGCATGCTGGGCTGCGATCGGCGTCGCCGTCATACTTGCGGCAAGACGCGACGCGGATTCGCGCCTTCAAAGCTGGGCCGGCGTCAGGCCGGATGCGTTGGGCGCGGATGCGGCGGCATTGCCGTTGATTTTGGAAATGCTGGCGGTATCGATTTCTCAAGGGGCGTCGATTCCGCATGCGCTGATTTCCGTGGGGAACATCGTCGGTGCGGCGTTGGGATATGGCATGGTCGCCGTGGGAGAGTCGCTGCATCGAGGCGGCGGCTGGGATGAGGCTTGGGCATGTGCGATGACGACAGCTGATTCGTCAGAGGGGAGTGGAATCGGAACGTTGACGGAGCCTTCGGAATCAGCCGCGGCCGCAGAGCGGCGCATCATGGCGGATGCATTGCCGCTCATTCGCTCGGCCCTGGAATCTTCATGGATACACGGCACCTCTCCGGTATTGCGTTTGCGCACGACGATCGAACAGTTGGATAAGCGCTCGCGTACGGCAATCGAACGGAACGCCGCGGCCTTGTCGGTGAAGTTGCTGATGCCGATGGGACTGTGCTTTTTGCCGGCCTTCATATGCATCGGCGTAATCCCGTCGATTGCCTCCTTTATGGGGTGACGCATGGAATGCAACGCGTGGATCAGGGCTCATGGGCGTGACAAGGAAGGTTGTCCACAGGATTGTGGATAACACTCCGGGTATGTGGATAACCGTTTCCATTCGACCACATACACCGAAAACTTCACCCTAAAAATCGGAAACCCGTCATAGTGGAACAACCTGGTCGCCCGACCGGGGAATCACCAATGAAAGGAATGCCATGAATTTCGGAGAACCTGTCACCGTCGACAGGCATAGCGGAATGCTGCGTGCGACCAAAACCGGCGTAGGCGGCCTGTGCGAACGAGTCAAACGTCAGGCGATGCTGCTTGATGCGAAGCTGCGTACGCTCACTTTGGAGCCGGAAGAGGGCACCGCCACAGCCGAGTACGCTGTCGTGCTCGTCGCGGCAACCGGCTTCGCCGCATTGCTTGTCGGCATTTTGAAATCCAATGCAATCAAAACCCTTCTGACGGATATCGTCGAAAAGGCCTTGAGCGCAGGGTGATTCATGATGGTCATGCGTCGTATGCGCGCCATGGCCGATATGACGGACGAGGGGGCTGCCACTGCGGAGTTCGCGGTGGTGCTCCCCGCCGTAACGGTGATGGCCATATTGCTGCTCTATCTTGCTCGTGCGGTCGTCGTATCGATGAGCTGCCAGGACGCCGCAGCCGCTATAGCTCGTGAGCTGGTCGTCGACGAAGAAGTGGATGCCGGTGCGTTGGCCAGGCGTATCGCGGGGGAGGGCGCCACTGTCTCCGTGGCCAGAGGCGACGAACGGGCGGAAGTCATTGTGCATTGCCCGGTGATCCCCGATCCCCTGCATGTTCTTCCCGAACTTGTTACCGGAAAAGCCGTAGGAGTGTATTGACATGAAACGCATGCAAGACGCGGATATTGGCTCCGGCACCGTGGCTGGCGTCATGCTTGTCGCGGTTGCGGCCATTCTGATCGCAACCGTGGCGATGGGAGGAGGACTGTTGATTCGATACCATCGTGCGACGTCGGCGGCCGATTCGGCATCCGTCTCAGCGGCGACGGCATTGCGGCAAGGCAAAAGCGTGAGCGCCACATGCGCAGTCGCCGCGGGCGTTGCTCAGGCCAATGGCGTCGCATTGGAGGATTGCGTCGTGGATGGCGAAGATGTGCAGGTGACGGTGATGATGGAAACCGGTATCCCGCTGGCACCGCATATCAGGAAAATCTCCCGCGCCGGACCCGTGCCATGTGATTGATGCGGCGTCAACGGCACCCATGGAGATTGACAAAATGTCAAGTGTTTGCATATCGGCGCGACACGACGCGAAGCACTAGCGCATCTCGCCTCGCTGCGGTTATCGTAGCTGTATGGGAGAACTGCATTCGAATACAACCGTGGCCATGATCGGCAATCCGACGTCGGATAAAGGCGCTGGCGCCAAGATTATGGAGCAGGTGTTCAGCCTGCTGTCCGACGAAGGTGTGAAATACGGCTTTGGCGTAATCGACTTGACCGGCGACAGTTTCGAAAGTTCGTTGAACAATGCGCGCATGCATCGCGATCTGTATGACCATCTGGTCGTCGTCGGCGGTGACGGCATGGTCGCGCTCGGCGTCAATGCCGTCGGCTGCAGCAAAACACCGCTTGGCATCGTCTCCGTGGGATCCGGCAATGATTTCGCCAGAAGCATGGGGCTGCCGGTGAACCGCGTTGAGGTCGCAGTCGCGGGCATCGTCGGCGCGATCGTTCGTCATGCCTATATCGATGTGGATATGGGGCATATCGTGTCGTTGCCGGGCGGCCAAGCGGTGGATTCCTCCACGGGAGAGGAACGGCCGGAACCGACGGATATCGACTGCTTCTATGGCGGCATGCTGTCGTGCGGACTGGATGCAAAGGTCAACGATTTCGCCAACCACTCCCACCTGCCGGGCGGTTCGCTGCGCTACCTCGCCGGCGTGGCCTCCGTGGTGTCCAAGCTCAAGCCGTATGGCTATCACGTCAAAGCCACGCTTGCCGACGGTTCGGTCGATGAGAGGGATATCGTCTCCCCGATGCTGACGGTCGCGAATTCCCGCCATATCGGCGGAGGCCTGGAAGTGTCGCCGTATTCCAGATTCAATGACGGCCTGCTGGATCTGATTTGGATCGACCACATGCCGAAGGCCGGTGAGATCGCCGACGCCGTTTCGCGCATCTACACCAAAGGCCTGCTGTCAAGCCGCATATTCGGATGGAAGCGAATCCGCGAAGTGGAGATCGGCCGTGCCGACGACGGTATGGAGCCTCCGATTTTCATGGCGGACGGCGAATACATCGGGCATCTGCCCGTCAAGGTCACCGCTCAGAAGCGTGCCCTGCGCGTGCTCGTGCCGCCGGCCGTCGCGCTCGACCAAGGCGCCGGCGAAGCCGATCACATCGACATGCGAGTCCGCCGTGACGGCCGTGACCCCCTCACCGGCGAATTCGTACGATAGCGCGCCGCTTCCCGCCGCTCATCCAACGGCCATGAGACGGCGCTGGATATCCGAATCCCCTTCGTGGCAATGCCGGCGCTGCATTCGTCGATCATGATGACAATGCGGGAGTGTCGGAAAACCGGTATTCCCGCATATCTGCAGGCAGGATATGCGGATGGGGCGATGGAAGGCGGCCCTGAATTCGACCCGGTGATGCACATGTCGGGCTGCGGCCTGGTGCGTATTTTCCTTACGACGGTTTTACGATTCTGAATATTGCTCTGAGGAACGGATCGAGGAATGACGCGGATTGAGGATTATGTTCCCCGATTTTGTTGATTGATGATTCGTCGGTATACGTTCATGCGGATGCTGCCGCACCCCAGTGCGTCCTGTCAAGGTCCCGCGCTGCTGACACGTTATTGTTGAAAACGGATGGAGTAAGGAGCGTGGAATGTTCACTGTGGCAGTGGTCGAAGACGACGAGTCGGCCGTGACCAAATTGCGTGCATGTCTTGATGAGTATTCCCGCACGCATGAGGGCGTGAATTTCGACATCACGGTGTTCGGCGAGCCGACCGCATTCCTCGATCCGTATCTCGCGAATTGGGACATCGTGTTCATGGATATCGAAATGCCGAATATGAACGGGCTTGAGGCGGCCCATAAACTGCGTGAGCTCGATGATGAGACGGTGCTGATCTTCGTGACCAACCTGGCCCAGTATGCGGCGAAGGGCTATGAAGTGGACGCGCTGGACTACATCATCAAACCGTTCGCCTATCCGGATTTCGAACGCAAACTCGCCCGCGCCATCGGCATCAGGGAGGAGACCTCCTCCACGGCGATGATCGCGCAGCGTGGCGGTGTGCGACGAGTCATGCTGCGAGACATCATATACATCGAAGTCAAAGGCCATAATGTCCTTTACCACATGGAACAAGGCCTTATCTCAGGCAGCGGCACCTTACGGGAAATAGCCGATAAACTAGGCCCGCGAGGATTTCTGCGCTGCAGCAAGGCGTTCGTGGTCAACAGCAGGCATATCGCCGAAGTTCGTGGCGGCGAGTTGGAATTGTCCGACGGTACGCTGCTGACCATAGGGCGTGCATACCGGAAAAGCTTCATGAACAATCTGGCGTCCAGCATGGGCGCCGGCATGGTGATATAGCCCGTCGTGGGCTGCGGACAGCCGGGCGAGCCGGGAAGGGACCGTTGGGGATGGAAGGCATGAACGACATCATTCGTTTTTTCGATACCAATGGCATGGTGTTCGAAATGCTGGTGGCGATTCTCCCATTCACATGGAAGCAGGAGCATCGTCGTCGCTTCATCGTTTGCGCATGCGGCGGCTTCGCCGTGATTCTGGCGGAGTCGGCCATCTGGCATGCAACGGTATCGGGCGGATTCTGGACGACGATAGCGGAGAATCTCATCATGTTCACGATGTTCGCCATGTGGATTTTCCTTTGCTGGCGCGTCACCCTGCGACAGGCGTTGTTCTATTTCATGATGGGCGGCACTTTGCAGCATTTCATGTATCGCGGTGCACGTCTGTCTTCCGTCTGGGTGCATTGTTTCGGCATAGACGCCGCATGGGCGGACACCTATCTGTATGCAGTGATGCTGATTCCGTTCCTCCTGGTGGGATGCTGGTGCTTCGCGAGGCCACTGAACGGTGAATCGATGTCGCTGCTGGCCGGCCGGTCCATATCCGCCTTGCTGATCGGCATGCTGCTGTGCGTCAGCGTATTCACAAATGCATACAACGAGTTGGCAACTACGCACAATCCTGCAGGCTATACGGTTTTCGCCGCTTTCGATTTGGTGACCTGCATATTCATGATGTCGCTCGCCGTGGAAGTGGTGTCGCGGCAGCGCGCCCAGGCTGACGGTGACGTATTGCGGGAATTGCTGCGCCAGCAGAAGCGGCAGATGGAAAGCTCGAAAGAGACCATTGATCTGATCAATGTCAAAACGCATGATCTGAAAAAGCAGCTTACGCAATTGGGCGGTACGACTGTTTCGCACGATCAGATGGCGGAATTGTCGTCGTTGGCCGATCTGTATGACGCATCCGTCTGTACGGGCAATGAGACGTTGGACGTGCTGATGGCGCAGAAGTCGATGCAATGCGAGCAGCGCGGCATTCGTTTCGACCGCATGATCGATGGCGCTTTGATGTCGTTCATGACGGAGGCCGACGCGTACGCATTGTTCGGCAATGCCATTGACAACGCGTTGGAGGCGTTGGACAAGATGCCGCCGACCATGGAACGGTACGTATCGGTACGGGTGAGCCATGAGAAAGGCATGGCGATGGTGCGTGTGGAGAATCCGTTCATCGGCGATTTGGATTTTGAGGACGGCTTGCCGAAGACCACGAAAACCGATACGAAATATCACGGATTCGGCATGCGTTCGATTCGTCTGATTGTGGAACGTTACCACGGTTACTTATCCATCCTCGCCAAGAACGGAGTCTTCCGCTTGACGATGATTTTCCCATTGCGGTAACGGCATGCGGCGAGGGCATGGCGTCGGCGGCCGATGCGATCCGTGTCGTTCGACGCGCGAAACGCGTCGTTTGCGAAGAGCGCATTGCAGGAGACGACAACCATCCCGACACTCGGATATCGAGGCCATTCATAGTTGAATGGCATGAGATTCAAGGAGGATGGGATGCATAAACGGGTAAGTTTATGGCGTGGCATCACGGCCGTTGGCGCATTGCTGCTCGCAATCGCCATTATGGCCGGAACGATCATGGAGACCTACCGTACATCGTTGGATGCTTTTGTAGGGACCAGAAGCCAGCGTACCGTTACCGACCAGTCCGCGAATGCGGAAGACAGCTGGACCTTCCAATCGGATTTCACCACTGCGCAGGAAGCGTATGAGGGTTGGAAGTCGATGGCCATGGAAGAGGCCCAGGAGACGTTCGCTCTGTTGAAGAACGATAACGATGCCCTGCCGATCGCAAAGGACGCCAAGGTCACGATGTTCGGCGTTCGCAGTTATGCTCCGGTGTACGGCAGCTCCGGCGGCTCCATCGCAGACGGTCATTCCACCGTTGAAATCACCCAGGCGTTCGAGGATTCCGGATTCCAGATCAATCCTTCGATGCTTGCCGCCTATGAAGCGTATTTCAAGGATAAGGAATGGGTGACTCCGCAATTCGGCAGCGGTCTCGTTCCGGAATATGCGGAAATCACCAAGTACAACGACCCGTGCGAGCTGACGCTGGATGAACTGGCGCAGTTGAATCCCGATTATGCATCGCAATATGACGAATACAATGATGCGGCCATCGTGGTCGTGGGCCGTCCGGGCGGCGAGAACGGTGACGGCTATTATCCGGGCGAGCAGGGCTTGGCGGATGGCGTCAATACCGTCACCGGCAACATTCTGAGCCTTTCCGACGAGGAGATGGCCTTGGTCGACGAAGCGAAGGCGAATTTCGATAAGGTCATCGTGCTGGTCAACTCCGTCAATCCGATGGAAATCGCCAATCTGTCCGATGATCCCGACATCGATGCGATCATGTGGATCGGCTTCCCGGGAGCCTATGGCTTCTATGGCGTCGCCGATGTGCTGAACGGAACGGTGTCCCCGTCCGCGCATCTGGGCGACGTGATGGCCAAGAACAGCGCCGCCGCGCCGGCCATGGCCAACTACGGCAATATTCCGTGGGAGAATGCGGGCGATTTCGCTGAAGACGCCGCGGTGAATTCGTATCTGATCGAAGCTGAGGGAATCTATAGCGGATATCGCTATTACGAGACCCGTTATGCCGACATCGTCATGGGCAACGGCGGCGAGGACGCTTCCTCCGGCACATATGCGAACGCCGACGGCACGCTTGCCGCCAGCGACGGCACGTGGGATTATGCGAATGAAGTGGTGTATCCGTTCGGCGCCGGTCTGAGCTATACGACGTTCGAGCAAACGCTTGACGATGTGCAGATCCAAGGCGACAAGAAGACCGCAACCGTCACCGTCACCACCACCAACACCGGCGATGTCGCAGGCAAGGCGGTCGTACAGCTGTACGCTTCCGTACCGTATACCGATTACGACAAGACCAATAATGTGGAGAAGTCCGCAATCCAGCTGATGGACTTCGAAAAGACGGACTCCTTGGAGCCGGGCGAATCGCAGACCATCACGATGAACGTCGATATGGCCAATCTCGCCAGCTACGACTATACGAATGCGAAAACCTATATCGTCGATCCGGGCGACTACTACTTCTCCATCGGCGATGACGTTCACGACGCGTTGAACAATGTGCTGGCCGCCCAAGGCTACGGCGAATCCGATGGCATGACCGCCGCAGGCGACGCCGCAAAGACCTACAAGTGGACTTGGGACGGCGACGTGGATGCCGAGACCTTCTCCGTTTCGGATACCGGCACCGCCATCACGAACCAACTGTCGGACGGCGACTACGCGATGGATTACAACGCCTTCGAAGACGGTACCGTCACCTACCTGACCCGCTCCGACTGGAACGGCACCTTCCCGAAGACCTATTCCGGTCTGAGCGCGGGGGCTGAAGTGTCCAAGCTACTCAACAACGATTTCATCGACCTGGCCACCGACGACGATGTCTCCGATATCGCCATCGGAGACGCCTCCTCGAGCGATCTGGCCATCAATGATATGAAGGGCGCCGATTTCGACGATGAGCGTTGGGACGAGCTGGTCTCCAAGGTCTCCGTCGAGGAATTCATGTCATTCGCGGAGAACGCGTTCCATGCGATCGGCGGCATCGAATCCATCGGACTGCAGGACATGCTGACCGACGACGGCCCCGGCGGCTCCGACTCTCACACGTTGAGCGAAGGCCAGTATCAGGGCACCCCGTACAGCGACGCGAACGATGAGGCCTATGCGGATAAGACGTCTCGAGTGGCCCCGTCCCCGGTCAATCTGGCGTACAGCTGGAACAAGGAATTGGCCTATCACAACGGCGAAGTGATCATCGGCGAAACCAGCCTGGTGTTCAATCTGCCGATCATCATCGGCCCGGCCATGAACGTGCATAGGCATGCCTATAACTCCCGTGGCGTGGAATACTATTCCGAAGATCCGATTCTGTCGGGCTACATCGGTTCGGCCGTCACCCAGGGCGCCCAGTCCAAGGGCACGTTGGTGAACCTGAAGCACGTCGCCTTCAACGATCAGGAAATCAATCGCTCCGGCATCGCCGTGTTCATGAACGAACAGCGGGCTCGTGAGCTTGAGCTGCGCAACCTGCAGCAGGCCATCGAAGCCAAGGGCGAACCGGCCTCCTTCGTCGGCGACGAATCGAAGAACGGCCTTTACGAACAGGGCGCGCTCGGCATCATGAGCTCGTACAACCGCATCGGTGCGGTCGCATCCAGCGCGAACGCCGCGGTGATGGTCAACATTCTGCGTACGGAATGGGGCTTCAACGGGTACAACGTCACCGATTTCACTTCGGTGTCCCCGCATGCCGCGCCGAAGGAATCGGTGCTTGCCGGCACCACCGCCTTCTGCGGCTTCGGCAACCAGGGCGTGAGCTACTGGGATGCGAACACCCTCAGCAAGGACCGCAACATGCTGCTCGCCATCAAGCAGGATCTTCACTACGCCTTGTGGGCGCTCGCCAACTCCAACGCTTTGAACGGCGTGAATTCCACCACGCATACCGAAAACGTCATGACCTGGTGGAGGGCGGCCTATATCGCGGCGATTGTCGTCACCGGCATCCTGACCGCGGGCGGCGTCATCGGATACACCGTCACGCGTGTGCGTGGGACGAAGTCCGCGGCCGCCCCGACCGGCGCGTCCGCTCGATAAGGAAGGACTGGAAAAGAACATGGCACAGATACTGAAAACCGGTCTTGCTGAACTGATTGCAGCTGTGGCCGCGCTGATTGGACTGATTCTGTTCGTCGTCACTTCGGTGACCGGCTATCTTGCCGGTCAAGGGGTGGACGTGCCGTCCATCGCGCTCAGCGTGGTCGGCATCGTCGCGGCGCTGGCTCTTGCGGCGCTTCGCAGGCGCCTGCCTGCGGTGGCTGCTGACGTGCTGCTGGTCGGTGCGGAAGTGCTGCTGATCCTGGCCTTCGCAAGGTTCACGCTTTCCCGTGTTCGCCTGGCCGCGGATATCTATTTCATCCCAGTCAACTACCCCGCAGCCGAGGAACTTGCATTCAACCTGTCTTTGGTCGGAGTCGTTTTGTACCTCATCGCTATCGTGGCGTTGATCGTCAAGGCGTTCACGAACAAAGACAAAACCGTTGAAACAGTGCGGATCGTTTCGCACACGGCCCCGGAACAGGCCTGAACAACGGCAATTCTGCCCTGAGCGGGCCCGGCGGCATGCATGCTGCAGACCGCCGGGGCCTGCTCGGGCTCCTTGCTGAACGCAATCAGTCGTATACCGTCGAACAATTCCATAAGGACAAGTAATGCATGCAGTGGATTTCAATCAAGGATGGTCATACCGCCATCTTGATACTGATGAGCCTTTTGTCAGCGTGACGATACCGCATGACGCCATGCTGGTCGAACCACGTACCCCGCTGGCCGCCAGCGGCTTGAACTCGGGTTGGTTCGAAGGCCATGACTATGAATACGTATGCCGGTATACGCCGGACGCCGCGTATTCAGGCCAGTCCATGATCTTGGAATTCGAAGGCGTGTATCACAATGCCGAAGTGTGGGTGAACGGCGAAAAGACCGCCTTCCGCCCGTACGGCTACACGAATTTTCATGTCGACGTCACCGATCGCTTCGTCGTCGGCAAAAGCAATGAAATCCGCGTCGTCGCGCGCAATGCGGATCAGCCGAACTCCCGCTGGTATTCCGGCGCCGGCATCTACCGTCCCGTGACGTTGTGGGTCGCGCCGAAGGAACATATCATACCGGAAGGCGTGTGGGTGCGAACATTGTCAATCGGCGATGCCGATACCCCTGCGCGCATCGCAATCTCAGCATCCGCCACACATGCCGGCACGGTGACGCTTACCGGCGTGGAATCCGTCAATGGCGAAATCGCGGAATCCGTCCCCTTCCAAGCGGTGCGGGGTGATCAAACGGCTTCATCGTCCAATGCGAATCCCGTATCCGCACATACCGATTCCGGCAATACCGCCGTCTTTGCGGTCGATATGCCGACTGCGAAACTGTGGTCGCCGGATCATCCGAATCTGTACACCGCGCGAATCCGATATGTATCGGATTCCGGCATGGTCGACGAAACCGAAATCACATTCGGCATCCGCGAAATCGCATGGGGAGACAATGGTCTTACCCTAAACGGCGAACGTGTAATCGTGCAGGGCGCCTGCATCCATCATGACAACGGCATACTCGGCGCCTGCGCCTACGCGGATGCCGAAGAGCGCAAAATCGCGCTGATGAGGGCTTCCGGCTACAATGCGATCCGTTCCGCGCACAATCCCTGTTCAAAAGCGATGCTTGACGTCTGCGACAAGCTTGGCATGCTCGTCATGGACGAATACATCGACCACTGGTATATCCATAAGACGCAGCATGATTATGTCGATTATTTCGACGAATGGTGGCGCCGGGATTTGACCGACATGGTGATGAAGGATCGTAATCATCCGAGCGTCATCATGTATTCGACCGGCAACGAAGTCAGCGAAACCGCGCAAAAGCGAGGCATCAAGCTGACGTGTGACATGACCGAATATTTGCATGGTCTTGATCCGACCAGGCCCGTCACATGCGGCGTCAACATCTTCTTCAATTTCCTTAGCTCGATCGGATTCGGTCAGTATTCCGACGAGAAGGCCGCGAAAGAGGCGGCCGCCGCGGAAAAGCGTCGTGCGGCGGGCGAAACCACCGACAAGCATAAAGCGGTCGGCAGTGAATTCTTCAACAATATGGCAGGCATTTTGGGCGCGGATTTCATGAAAACCGGCGCCGCGCTGCCGTTCTGCGATTGGGTGACGCGAGACGCCTTCGCCAATATGGACATCGCGGGCTACAACTACGGCATCAAGCGTTATGCGCATGATCTGAAGAAGTATCCGCATCGTCTCATCCTCGGGTCGGAAACGTTCTGTTCGGACGCCTACCGTTTCCGCGAATTCGCGAAGAGGAATCCGCGACTGATCGGCGATTTCGTGTGGGCGGGAATGGATTATCTCGGCGAGACCGGCGTCGGTTCGTGGGAATACGAGGATTACGCTTCGCTGAATATCGAATACGGATGGCTGACTGCCGGCTCCGGACGCATTGACCTGACCGGCAAGCCATTGGGGGAGGCCTATTACACGCAGGTCGCCTTGGAAGAGGCGACGGGGCCGTTCATTGCGGTGTGCCCGGTGAACCATACGGGTGACAGGCATTCCCCCAGCGCGTGGAAAATGAGCAATGCCATGGATTCGTGGAGCTGGAACGGCTGTGAAGGCCGCAAGGCGAACGTCGAAGTGTACGCGCGTGCGGCGTCGGTCGCGCTGCTGGTCAATGGGCGTGAAGTCGGACGCTGCGAACTGCATGATGATTGCATCGCGCGATTCTCCTGCACATATGAGCCGGGCGCGATCGAAGCGGTGGCGTATGACGATGCCGGTCGCGAAATCGGCCGGCATGCGCTGACCGGCGCTTCGGAGCATACCGAACTGCGTGCGGAATTGGAATGGGCGGGCGGCGTCGATACGTCCGTGCGCTTTTCGAACGGCAATGCCGCGGCGTCTTCGTCCGCCGCGGTCAAAGCCGGTCATGTGTCGTTCGTCCGCGTGCGGTACACCGATGAGCGTGGCATCGTCAAACCATTGGAACGAGGCGTGCTGAAGGCTTCCGTGCAAGGCGGGAAGCTGCTGGGATTCGGCTGCGCCGCACCGTACAACAAGGGCAGCTTCGTCACGGGTGAAAGCGGCACGTATTATGGCGAAGCCCTGGCGGCGGTCTGGGTTCCGGACGGTGGCGCGGCTGATGCTGGCGATGCCGCTGCGCTCGGCGGCGTGCAACAAAACGTCGTCATAACCGTTTCGGATGGAACGAATTCCACAGAATTGATGTTGGATGTCCGCTGATTCAGCGGCTTTGGACATTGTCATTCTTGCCTTTTCCGATAGGAAGGAGATCATATGAAGGCCCGACGTGACCGTCAGGAGGGGGCGCCCAATGCTTTGGCGGTTTGGTGGCGGGGATTCGCCGTCAAGCACAAGCTCGTCGCACAGTTCGTGATGTTCTATGCCTTTTCGTTGTTCGTGACGGTCCTGCAGTATGTTCTGCTTACGTTCCTGCCGGGCTTGTTCTACCGGTATACCGATTGGTGTGAGATTCCGGCCCAGCTCATTCCCTTGAGATTCGGCCCGGTGGATACCTATGTGTTCGATTACCCGGTCACCGGTGACGAGACCGGCGGCATGGGGTATTTCGCCGCGTTCGCGATCACGCTGTTCATCGCGCAATGCGTGAATTTCCCGATGCAGCGTAATATCACGTTCAAGTCCAAAGGCAATGTGTGGTATCAAATCGCCTGGTATGTGGTGGCGTTCATCCTCATCACCATTGTGTGCAGCTTCCTGATGGGGCTGTATGTTCCGCTGTGCAAGAGCTTTTTCCCGCCGGCTGTATACAACGTGTTGATCACCGTCATCAATGGCGGCGTTCAGATGGTGATTTATTTTCCGATCTACAAGATTATCTTCCCGGAAGGGGAGGCTGCCCGTACCGCAAAAAAGTAGGCTGCAGGCGGGCGCTCCCGACGGACGCGCAAAAATCGGGGGCGGCGATCAGCCCGCCCCCCCATCTGTATGGTCGGTAATCATCGGTTCATGTATTTCTCAAGATGCAGCGATTGCGCGACGACCTGCTTGATGACGTCGTCGCTGGTTTCGGGATGCCGGCGCAGCAGGGAGATCATGCCGATGACCAGAATGTAGAACGATTCGTGCACGTTGTCGATGGGCAGGCCGTGCAGCCGGTCGAAGTCGCGTGCGGTGGTGTCGCAGATGTAGCCGGCGATGCGGTCCGCTGTGGAGTCGATGAATCGGATATACAGTTCGGCGTTGCCGGTCTGCAGGAGCTTTGCGCTCAGCGGCCCCTCGTCGGCGAGGACGGAGCGGAATATTTTGATGAGGTCTTCGAGCGCCTGGTCGACGTTGCCTTCCTCGCGCTCGTCGTTCCAGTGCTGCAGTCTGGCCAGTATGGCGTCGACTGCGGATTCGAGCATCGCGTCCGCCACTTCGTCCTTGCTTTTGAAGTAGTGGTAGAACAGCGACCTTGTCATGTTCGCGCGTTTGGCGATGTCGCTGATGGTGAGGCTGGAGAAGCCTGTGTCAAGGCAGGCTTCTCGTGTCGCCTGAAGAATCTGTTCGCGTCTGGCGTCGCTGCGTTGCCGGCGCGGCGCATTCGCGTTGTCGTGGGCGTTCATTGAAATCTCCTTTATGTTGCCGCTTGTTCCGATGCGGTGTTGTGGTGCCATTGTGTTTCCTTTACGGTGATGGCGTTGAGGCCGCTGTCATGCGGGTATGCGCGGTAGGGTAGGGGCTTTTTCTTCTCTTGATGCAAGAGAGTAGACATTTTTTGACAAAATGTCAAATTTGATGGCGTTTGATGGCGCTTGACAGTGTTTGATGATGTTTGCCGATATCCGATGGCGTTTGATGGCGTCGCCTTTTGACGCCACCCGTCTTTCCGTATCCGGCGAGCCCCGTGCAGTGACGGGATATGGGGCCGTCCCGGCCGGCGATCCAGTTCGCGGCGATGGGATAAGGTGAATGCACTGCAGGATGCACTGCAACGGCTGCGGATATGAAGGTAGGTAGATATGGCGCTTGCACTGTACCGGCGATACCGACCCGACACCTTCGACGGGGTCATCGGCCAGGACCAGGTCACGGTTCCGCTGATGCGCGCCCTTGACGAGGGCAAACTCACGCACGCCTACCTGTTTTCCGGCCCGCGCGGCTGCGGCAAAACCAGTTCGGCACGTATTCTGGCGCGATGCATCAACTGCGTGAACGGCCCCACATCGCATCCGTGCGGCGAATGCGAAAGCTGCAGGGATCTCGCGGTCGGCGGCCCCGGTTCGATCGACGTGGTCGAAATCGACGCGGCAAGCCATAACGGTGTGGATGACGCCCGAGAACTGCGCGAGCGCGCAGGATTCGCCCCCGCCCGCGACCGCTACAAGATCTTCATCCTCGACGAGGCCCATATGGTCACGCAGCAGGGCTTCAATGCGTTGCTGAAAATCGTTGAGGAACCGCCGGAACATGTGATGTTCATCTTCGCGACGACCGAGCCCGACAAGGTGATCGGCACGATTCGTTCACGCACCCACCATTACCCGTTCCGCCTGATTCCGCAGGAAATCATGGGCCCGTACCTGGAGGATGTGTGCGCCAAGGAGGGCATCCGCCCGGAGCCGGGCGTGCTCCGTCTGGCGATGCGCGCCGGCGGCGGTTCGATGAGAGACACATTGTCGGTGCTTGACCAGTTGATGGTCGGCGCGGTGGACGGTGTGATGACGCTGGATTCCGCCGTCGCATTGCTCGGTTTCACGCCGGACGCCCTGATCGGCGAAGCCATCGATGCGGTCATCGATCGCAACGGCGAAGCGTTGTACGGCGTGATCCAGAAGGTTGTTGTCGGCGGTTTCGACCCGCGCCGTTTCGTTGAGGATCTGCTCGCCCGCGTGCGCGATCTGCTGGTGCTGACGTTGGGCGGAGAACGCGCGGAAAGCGTGCTGAGCGATGACGCCGCCGCGGAAGATTTGAATGATCTGCGCAGGCAGGCGTCCGCGTTGGGATTGTCCGCGCTGACCGCGATCGCGGACATCATCAATGACACGTTGGGCAGTATGACGGGCGCGATTTCGCCGCGTATGCGACTGGAATTGCTGGCCGCCCGCCTGCTGGCAGGCCGGGAGAACGATTTCGCGCGGCCCGCGGTTTCCGCCGGTCCGCCGGATGCGGTCTCGCCGCGATCCGCCGATGCTTCGTCGCGGAATGCTCCGGGAAAACGCGGCGGCTTCATCGGCAATCGCAATGCCGTCGCGCAATCGCGGCAATCCGATACCGCGACCGCGGCGGCGCCGCAAACGGCGGCCGTATCGGCCGGTGCACCATCGTCGAGTAGCGCGCAGACAGGCGCGCAAGCGGATGCGGCGTCTTCGGCGCCGGCCGCGCCTGCCGCCGCTTCTTCGGCGTCTTCGGAGGCATCGTCCGAACCTGCCACCGAAGCGGCCGCCGTGCCGGATGACCGCACGCCCGACGAACGATGGGATGCTCTGGTCGCATCGATGCCGCCTGCGGTGCAGCGTTATATCAATCGCGTCAAAGTGCCGCGCATCAATCTCGCGCCCGATCCGAAGAGCGGGCAGAAGCGCCTATGGATCAAATTCGACGTGCCGCTGAGCAAGTACGCGTTCGCGATGGCGAACACGACCGAGGCGGTCAACGGCAGCAATACAGTGCAGGATATCGTGCGGGCCGCCGTGCGGACCGAATTCGGCCAGGACGTGGCGTTGGCGCCGACCCAGAAAATGGCCGACGGGCAGGTGGCGCCGCCTTTGAGCAAGCTGCCGGCGCAGGAATTGCAGCGCATCAAATTGCAGATCGTGCAGCAGGATTTGCGGGCCGCCGCATCCGGCGCCGCATCCGGGGCGTCTTCGGATGCGGCGTCCTCCACTGAGCCTTCCGGCAAGGAATCCGCGGCATCGTCGAACGCGTCGTCTGCGGCGTCGGACGACGACGTCGATCCCTGGGCCGCTCCGCTGCATAGTCAGACCGAGCCGCGCGGATCCGCCGCAATGCATTCCGCCATGGCGGATCTGGCGGATGACGACGATCCCTGGGCCACGCCATTGCCGACGTCTTCCGCGGCGGCCTCGACTGCAAATGCGGCCTCTGCCACGCCGGTCATGCCGGCGTCCGACAATCATTCGTCCCATAACCATGTGGCGGTGCCGGACATCAGCGACGGCGTCGATCCGTGGGCGACGCCGCTGCCGACATCAAACGGCGCCGCTTCCGGCGATGCCGCTTTCGGCGGCGTCTCAACGGCGGCCTCGCCGGGTCCGGACATCGCATCGCATGATGCGGACGCCGCCGGCGATATGCAGCACGGCGAACATCATTTCCACGCCGTGCCGGCGGAAGACGGCATCGCATACGGCGGTAACGCCATGCCCGGCGGCATCGCGGACGGCATGGCCAACGGCATGAACGGCGGTGTCGGCGTCGCCGCGGCCGATCCGTGGAATCAGCCTGCCTCACCTGCGCCTGCGCCGCAGGTGGCGCCGGAAGAGGACGAGTATTCGATGAATGACGCGTCCTTGGAAAGCGTGACCACGATGAGCGTGGACGACGTCGCCAAATTGTTCGAAGCGAAGAAAATCGAGGATTTCGCTGCGGACGACCCGAATAATCCGCGCAATATGAAGGCGAAGAAAAATCAGGAATCCTGATCGCCCCGCATGATCCGGGCGGATGATCGCGCGGGATCCGCGCAGGCGGGACCGCGCCGCGCAAACGCGTGTCGCAGGCGTATGCTTGCGGCGTATACGTCGCAGCGCGGCATTGCTGAAAAGGACGTGTGCAGAGGAGGACGGCACTTATGGCTTTGGCATATGATGGCGCCATTCAGCGGCTGATCGACGCGTTTTCGCGTCTGCCGGGTATCGGGCCGAAAGGCGCGCAGCGCATCGCGTTTCATCTGCTGAGCGCATCCGACGAGGAGGCGCAGGCATTGGTGGACGCCATCACCGAAGTCAAAACCAAAGTGCGCTTCTGCGAAACCTGCGGCAATGTGTGCGAGACCAGCCCATGCCCGATCTGCGTCGACCCGCGCCGCGACCATACGGTGATCTGCGTGGTCGAAGAACCGAAGGACGTGATGAGCATCGAGCGCACGCGCGAATACCGCGGCCTGTATCACGTGCTGGGCGGCACCATCAATCCGATGGCGAACGTCGGACCGTCCGACCTCAATATCGCGGCGTTGCTGGATCGTCTGAAAACCGACGAAGTCAAGGAGATCATCCTGGCGCTCAATCCGAATATCGAAGGCGAGGCGACGACTACGTATCTGAGCCGGCTGCTGTCGCCTCTCGGAATCCGCGTGACGCGCCTGGCCAGCGGTCTGCCGGTCGGCGGCGACTTGGAATACGCCGACGAGATCACATTGGGGCGCGCATTGCGCGGGCGGCGCGAAGCCTGATCGTCGCCGCGGTCATCGCTGCCGTTCATATGGCATATGGCGTGATTCCGTATCGTGGGCGCGGTTTCGAACGGTCGACGGGCGTTTTCATATAATCGTGTTGCCTGCGTAGAATGTGCCGCAGGTAGTTCCCCGAAGAAGATTGGACAGTTGTGGCTCTTATCGTGCAGAAGTTCGGCGGCTCCTCCGTCGCCGACACGGAATCCATCAAGCGCGTGGCCCGACGCATCATCGAAACCAAGAACGCCGGCAACGATGTGGCCGTCGTGGTCTCCGCCATGGGCGACACCACCGACGACCTGATCGATCAGGCGCTCAGCATCGATTCCAATCCGCCGGCGCGCGAGATGGACATGCTGATGACCGCAGGCGAGCGTATTTCGATGAGTTTGCTCGCCATGGCGATTCACGCGGCCGGCTCCCATGCATACTCGTTCACCGGATCCCAGGCCGGTTTCATGACCGACGCGCAGTTCGGCGCCGCGCATATCAAGGCCGTGAAGCCCGATCGCGTGCAGCGCGCCCTCAACAAGGGCAGCGTCGCCATCGTGGCCGGTTTCCAGGGCATGAACGAAGGCGGCGACGCGACGACGCTGGGCCGTGGCGGTTCCGATACGTCCGCGGTCGCGTTGGCGGTCGCGCTGGGCGCTGATATCTGCGAAATCTACACGGATGTGGACGGCGTCTTCACCGCCGATCCGCGCATCGTGCCGACGGCGCGGCGCATTCCCGTAATCGGCTATGACGCGATTCTGGAAATGGCGTCCTGCGGTTCGAAGGTGCTGGCGTTGCGATGCGTGGAATACGCGCAGCGCTTCAATATGCCGTTGCATGTGCGCAGCTCCTTCTCCCATCGCCCGGGCACGCTGGTGGTGCCTGACGACATCGATCCGAGGACGCTGCCGAATCTCAAGTAGACGACGGCCGTTGAGACGCCGGCTGACCGATGGCCGCCGGCTGAGCATTCGTATCCATCAATAAGACGCAAAGGCAAAACACATGAAAGAGAACGATAACAAGTCCATGGGCGATCTGTTCCCCGACCTTGGCCCGGAAGCGCCGGTCATCTCCGGCGTCGCCCACGACCGCAGCGAATCGTTGGCGACATTGCGCGGCGTGCCGAATGAGCCGGGCATGGCCGCCAAGGTGTTCACCAAGCTGGCCGAAGCCGGCGTGAACGTCGACATGATCGTGCAGGCCGGCGCCTCCGTCGGCACCGCCGACATTTCCTTCACCGTGCCGGGTTCCACCGTGCCGGTCGTGCAGGACGTGCTTATGGACAAGCAGGAGGAACTGGGCTACCAGTCCTTCGACATCAATGCGAACGTCGGCAAGGTCGCCGTCGTCGGCGTCGGCATGAAGACGCATTCCGGCCTGGCCGCGAAGTTCTTCAATGCGTTGAGCGAAAAAGGCATCAACGTGCTGATGATCTCCACTTCGGAAATCCGCATCGCGGCCTTGGTGCCGCTCGAGCAGCTGAACGATGCGGTCAAGGCCCTGCACACCGCCTACGGCCTCGACGCCGAGCAGGTGGAAGCCGTGGTCTACGGCGGCACCGGCCGCTGACAGGCCGCTGACAGGCCTCGACGCCCCGGCTTCCGTGGCCTCTCGGCAGTCGATATTGCGGGTCGCCTTCTGTTTTCAACGGTCTCTCCCGTTGGAAACAGAAGGCGATTTGCTTGCGTGCATATTTTTCGGGGGAAAAAGTTGCACGTATGCATATTTTTCCGCGGAAAAATATGCAAGTATGCTACAATCAAAGCATGACCAGCTTCAATGACGTACACCTCACGCGAAAAATCGAACGTGGACTGCAGGAATGGAAGGAAGATCCGCGCCACAAGGCGCTGATCATTGAAGGCGCGCGACAAGTCGGAAAAACATATTCCATCAAACATTTCGGCGAAACGAATTACAAGCAGGTCATCAGTCTGAATTTTGAGGAAACCCCTGATTATAAAGGCATCTTTCAAGGCAGTAAAAGCGCCGACGACATCTTTTCCCGTCTTTCCCTGTACCAGCCTGTACGGATTGATCAGGAAACGGAGGGCGCTGATCTTCTGCTGTTCCTCGACGAAATACAAAGCTGCCCCGATGCGATCGCCGCGCTCAAATTCCTCACCATCGACGGGCGCGCCGATGTGATCGCCACAGGCTCGCTGCTGGGGGTCTCCTATAGGGAAGTGTCGTCGTATCCGGTCGGCTACGTCGAGCATATGCGCATGAATTCGCTTGATTTCGAGGAATTTCTGTGGGCGAACGGCGTCGAGGAATCCTCGATCGAATATGTAAGGGGATTCTACGAGCGTCACGAAAAAGTGCCGGACGCGGTCAACGACCGCATGCTGCAGCTGTTCACCGAATATATCGTGGTAGGCGGCATGCCGGAAGCGGTCAGCATATTCCTTGAAACGAAGGATTACGCCAAAGTGTTGGCGGCGCAGCGGGATATCGTTGCTGAATACCGCAATGACATCGCCAAATATGCGGACGGGACGGAAAAGGCGAAGGCCCGTGCCTGCTTTGATTCCATTCCGAAGCAGCTGGCGCGCGATTATAAGAAATTCACGTATTCCGTTGTGGAGCCACGCTCTTCGGCCAGAAAATACGCGGGCAGTCTGCAATGGCTGTACGACGCGGGAATCATCAATTTCTGCTATCGACTGGAGATTCCAGAACTGCCATTCGAAGGGAATACGGACAACACCAAATTCAAGGTGTATATGAGGGATACCGGTCTGCTGGTGTCAATGCTGGAAGAAGGATCCCAGAAGGATATTCTCAACGGCAATCTCGGCATATGCAAGGGCGCCATTTTCGAAAATGTAGTGGCCGACGTGTTTGCGAAAAACGGCAAACGTCTGTACTACTATGAGCGGAATAATTCGCTGGAAATGGATTTCTTCATTCGTTTGGACGATGAGCCCGTCGCGATTGAAGTGAAATCCTCGCGCAATCGCAAGGCGAAGTCGATGGATACGATGATTGGCGGCGGACTGGTGAAACGCGGCCTGAAACTGGCCACAGGCAATTACGGGGTGGTGCGGGAAGGCGTCGAAACGCTGCCGATTTATATGGCGATGTTCATGTAGATGATTATGGGGCCGGGGCCCGCGCACAGGCCAGGAAGCCGGCGCGGACCCCAGCACGGGTCACTTTTTGGCGATGTAGCCCAGCGCGGTCAGCATCTCGGCGCTTTCCAACGCGCCGCCGGCGGCGCCGCGCAGCGTGTTGTGCGCCAATCCGACGAACTTCCAATCGAAAATGGAATCCGGGCGCAGGCGTCCGATCGAGACGCCCATGCCGCCGGCATAGTCGACGTCCAGACGCACCTGCGGACGGTCGTCATCGGCCAGATACTGGATGAACCGCCGCGGCGCATGCGGCAGCTGCAGCTTCACGGCGTCGCTGGTGTAGTTCACCAGACGGTCGATCAGCTCCTCCTTCGTGGCGGTCTTGCCGAAATTCACGAAAACGGTTGCGGTGTGGCCGTTGAGCACGGGCACGCGAATGCACTGCGACGTGATGCGTAAGGGTCCGTCGAACGGCACGATCTCGCCCTTGGCGGCGTCCACATGGCCGAAGACCTTCAGCGGTTCCTTCTCGCTTTTCTCCTCTTCGCCGGAGATGAACGGGATGATGTTGCCTTCCATTTCGGGCCATTCGCGGAACGTCTTGCCCGCGCCGGAAATGGCCTGATAGGTGCTGACCACCACTTCGCGCGGCTCGAATTCCATCCACGCGGCCAGCGCCGGCGTATACGCCTGGATCGAGCAGTTCGGCTTGACGGCGATGAAACCGCGCTTCGTGCCCAGACGCTTGCGCTGGTATTCGATCACCTCATAGTGGGACGAGTTGATTTCAGGCACGACCATCGGCACGTCCGGCGTCCAGCGATGCGCGCTGTTATTCGACACGACCGGCGTTTCCGTCTTCGCATACGCCTCTTCGACCGCGCGGATCTGATCCTTCGGCATGTTCACCGCGCAGAAGACGAAATCGACGTCCTCGACGACGCGTTCGATGTCGGCCATGTCGAGAACGACCATGTCCTTGACGAATTCCGGCATCGGCGTCTCCATCTTCCAACGGCCGCCGACGGCCTCCTCGTAAGTCTTGCCCGCGCTATGCGCGGATGCGGCCAACGTGACCACTTCATACCACGGATGATTCTCAAGGAGCGTGATGAAACGCTGGCCGACCATGCCAGTGGCGCCGAGAATGCCGACTTTCAGTTTTTCGGACATAACAACCTCTCGCTTTGCTGAATGCGGACACTGCATAGACATCGCGCAATACCTCAGATGCTTAAGGCACTTAAGGCGTTTGCAACACTCAAACACCGCATGGCTATGCCGTGGTTTTCCTCCATCTTACGGATGCGCGCAACATCGCCGGCCGCCGCTTTCATATGGCGGGCCGGATCACGCCAAAATCCGCCTTGTTCGCCGGCCGCCGCGTACACTGGAAACATGTCGAAGGCATCAGTGGAAGCGCTCAAGCAGCTTGACCGTATCGTGGCGCTGGGATACCCGGACGTGGCCGATATGAGCGCCGCCGCGTTCCGCGCGCTCGCCCGCCCGCTGATTCATGCGTTGGAAAACTCCGACCTGGGTACGGATATTCTGCTGATCCCGACGCGCGAGCTGGTTTCGCCGGAGTCGCTGATCGCGCGGACTTCGATCAACCGTATGGCCGGTTTTACGACGATGCCGCCGCGCGATATCGCCAGCTTCATGCCGCAGGACGGTTTCGAGCCGCCGGAGGGCCCGTTCTATTTGGTGATCGGGCCGCATACCGGCACCTGCTATGTGAATCGTGAGCCGGATGTGGCACGCAAGCTCATCGATTCCGACGAGCGTACGCCGCTGACGTTGGAGGAGGGGCTGGCGATCGCCACGCAGCATCCGGAATGGCTGCTGGAAAAGAACGGTTTCAATCTGCTCGGCTCCCGCAGCGCGGACGGCCGCGTGCCCAGCATTTGGCTGAGCCAGAATGCGCCGCATCTGGGCGCGGTCTGGCCGAATTCGCGTCACACCTGGCTGGGGAATGCGTATTGCATGGCCCGCCGCGGCATCAGCCTGTTCGAATGATGGTCGATCGTTGATGGCGGCTGTCAATTGATGATCCGTCAATTGACGGCCGCCCATCATCGGTGACTGATATCCGGCGCCTGCGATCTTGCCATCTGTGATGTGACGGCTTTTTACTTGCGTCCTTTTCCGAACATTCCGATGATCGCGTGCGCCGCACCGGCGAATCCTATCGAGACAAGGCCCGCAACGGTGGCGAACACCTGCGGGCGGCGCAGTTCGTTGCGAACGCCGATCATGTCGGTCGCACAATGGTCGGCGAAGAAAACGCGCAGTTCATTGCCGGAATATCGCCCGATCAGATCACCCCAGGTAAGCATGCGCGTCTCGTAGTCGGCGGGATCGTTTTCATGGAACTCGAAAAGACGGATGCCGCGCAGCCGCGACTTCGGGCCGTAGGATTCGAAGCCGCACGTCGGCGCATAGCCCAAATCCAAATCGTGCACATGACCGACGAACGAATTCTTATGATCGTGCCCGCAATACAGTGCGAAATATCCGCCGGCCTCGCGCAATGCCTCGACCTCGCCAACATTCTCGTCGGCGCAGCCGATGGCCTCGCCCAAATGCGATCCGGGCCTGCAGACGGTTTCATCAAGCACATAGCAGCGGCCTGCGAACGTGCGCGCGCCTTCGACCGCATTCGGCGTCCATGCGGGGACTTCGCGCAGGCAATCATAGAACTCCTGAGGGGCGATGTGCTGGAATGCGATCGCCGGCACAGGCCGCCCGTCGCCGTTCATCTCGCCCAACGTATGCTGCACATCCTTCAACCATGCCAGCGCCTGCGGCGAAGGAGTCCCGTAGCCGGCGGAATCGGCGAGGTCGAGACCGCGTGAATTGGTGGCGTAGCGTAACGTTTCCAAGGTTTCCAGCGTTTCCGCGGCGGCCTTGGCAGGGGTCGGGGAGGCGTTGCCGGCGTCCTGCCCACCGTTATTCGTATCGCCTGCATCCGGATCGTCGGCGTAGTCGCCGGAATTGACCATCATCACGCTCATCGCGATACGACCGGAGCCGTCGGACGCTTCGATCGGCAGCGCGAATGTGCCGGGCTCGCAGGCAAGCGCGGCATCGTCGTCCTGCTGTGGCGCCGGCGGATTCACGCAACCGTCGAATTCGCGGTAGATGTCATCCTGCTCATCGACGAGAATGCCGCACTGAAAATCATGATTGCCGTACGTCGCCGCAAAAGGGATGTTGTGACGCAGCGCAGGGCCCAGGAATTGCGCGAATGTGGAACGCACTTTTTGGCGGGCGTCCGCCAGCATCTCCTCTGTCGTCGCGTCCGGCGCGACAGCCGGCTTCTTGCCGTGCAGGCGGGCTTCGAGCATCGTCACCGCGCGCACGCGCGTGCCGTGACGTTCGCCGCGGCGGCGCAGAAAGGTGTTCATGTAGGCGGGGTCATAGCCGCGAATCTGATCGCCGGTGAGCACGATGAGATCGGGATCCGACGCATGGATCGCGGCGTCGATCAGTCGAATCGTATCGGGATTCACATTCGGGCCGTCCTGAATGTCGGCCATCTGCAGCACGCGGAACGTGCCGTCCTCATGAAAGCGCAAAGCCATACCATTACTGTAGCCGGAAATCGCCGTCAAAAAGCGGCGTTCAAGTGGTGTTTCCGCGATGTTCTCATCTGCGAATCGGCTGCGTGCCGGCTGTAGGGCGGCCGCGCGTCGGATGGCCGGCCGCGCGTCGGATGCGTCTGTAACGTGTCTGTGCCGTGTTTATATCCGTGGCCATATCTTGATATGCCGCGCAAAGCGCGAAGCGTCAAACCGGTAGAATGATAGGTTGGAATGTCAACCGAATCAAGGGAAAAGGAGGAACGGAATGGGTCAGGATCAATCGTCGGTGTTTGATCTTGCGGCGGTGGCCGCGGCGTCCAACGGGGGGAACAACGACCCGCTGCTGCCTCCGGCGCGTTTCATCGGCGCTCCGCAGCGTCCGAGCAAGATGCCGTACAACAAGTATGTGGCCTACGATAAGCAGGTTCCGTTCGATCTGCCGGATCGCACGTGGCCGGGCAGGCGTCTGCGGCGCGCGCCCCGCTGGTGTTCGGTCGATCTGCGCGACGGCAACCAGGCGTTGGTCAATCCGATGGATTCCGAGCGCAAGCTGCGCTTCTGGAATCTGCTGGTGTCGATCGGTTTCAAGGAGATCGAAGTCGGCTTCCCGAGCGCTTCCGAAACGGATTACGACTTCATCCGCATGCTGATCGAACGTGAGCTGATTCCGGACGACGTGACGATCGTCGTGCTGACTCAGGCCCGTGAGCATCTGATTCGCAAGACGTATGAATGCCTGAAGGGCGCCAAGCGCGCGGTCGTGCATTTCTACAATTCCGTGTCCGTGCTCCAGCGCGAGGTCGTGTTCCGCAAGGACAAGGAAGGCATCAAGAAGCTCGCCACCGACGCGGCCGAACTGTGCAAGGAACTCGAGGGCGAAGCCAAGGGCATCGACCTGTATTACGAGTATTCTCCGGAATCCTTCACCGGCACCGAGCCGGACTACGCCGTCGAGGTGTGCAATGCGGTAATCGATGTGATCAAGCCGACTCCGGAACGTCCGATGATCATCAATCTGCCTGCAACGGTGGAAATGACGACGCCGAACGTGTTCGCCGACGAAGTGGAATACGTGTCCAATCATCTGCAGGACCGCGATTCCGTGGTGCTGTCGCTGCACCCCCACAACGATGAGGGCATGGGCGTGTCCGCCGCCGAACTGGGCATCCTCGCCGGCGCCGACCGCATCGAAGGCTGCCTGCTGGGCAACGGCGAACGCACCGGCAACGTCGACCTGGTCACGTTGGGCCTCAACATGCTGACGCAGGGCATCGATCCGCAGATCGACTATTCGAACGTGCCCGAAATCCGCAAAACCGTCGAATACTGCAATCAGATCAAGATCTCCGAACGCCACCCGTATGCGGGCAACTTCGTGTTCACCGCATTCTCCGGCTCGCATCAGGACGCCATCAAGAAGGGCCTCGAAGCCCGTCAGATGGCCGCCGACCGTTGCGGCGCGGAATTGGACAACTTCCTGTGGCTGGTGCCGTACCTGCCGCTCGATCCGAAGGACATCGGCAGCACCTACGAGGCCATCATCCGCGTGAATTCGCAGTCCGGCAAGGGCGGCATGGCGTACCTGCTCAAGACCAACCATAATCTGGACCTGCCGAAGCGTCTGCAGATCGAATTCGACAAGATCGTTCAGGCCTACGCCGACGAAACGAAGAAGGAAGTCAAGGACGAAGTCATTTGGCGCCTGTTCAAGGACGAGTATCTGCCCGTCGAGGAATCCGGCGCGACCGCGGCCGGCGCGATCGTGGGCGACAGCAAGGACGAGACCCTGAAGCAGTGGGGGCGCCTCAAGCTGCTCAAGGTGGCAGTGTCCTCCGGTGAGGACGGCTCCGACACCGTGCTCAAGGCCAAGCTGCTTGACCGCGGCCTGAATCCGGGCAAGGACGAGCCGGTGACGCGCGAGGTGTCCGGCATCGGCAACGGTCCGATCGCGGCCTTCCTCAACGCGGTGTCGAATTTCGGCATCACCGCGTCCGTGCTGGATTACGCCGAGCATACGATGTCGGCCGGAACGGACGCCATGGCCGCCTCCTATGTCGAATGCCAGGTGGGCGAGGACGCGGAAACCCAGATCGTGTGGGGCGTCGGCATCGATTCGTCGATCATCACCAGCTCGCTGAAGGCGATCATCTCGGCCATCAACCGCTCCGAGCGCTGAGCGTAGAGGGCTGGCGGCGGGGCGGTATCGGCCGGTGCAGGCCGGATTGTCCGCGGCCAATCCTGACCTGCGCCGCTGATTCGTGCCGCTGATTCGTGTCGGTCCGGCCAATCGCGATCCCCGTGCGGTTCCTCCCATTCGGGCTCCTTCGAGGCCCTGAAAATGGGGGATCGGCACGGGGATCGCTGTTTTGCGGGTGTGCGGCCACGCCAATGGAACAACGGTGAGCGGATTGCGGGTCGGTGATGCCGCCGCTGCACGGTTCGCGCACGTAGTCGATTTACATCGTTGTACGCCATATAATGTACGCTTGAACGCATCCATATAGTTCCATAGTTGGAAGGTGATGCAATGACGCAGGCGCGACTTGTCGTCGATGATGATTTTATTGTTGCCGCGGTGAATGACCGGCTGTTCGGATCCTTCGTGGAGCATCTGGGCCGCTGCGTGTACACGGGCATCTACGAGCCGGGGCACCCGACCGCGGACGAGCACGGATTCCGCGGCGATGTGCTGGATCTTGTCCGCGAGCTGGGCGCGACCACGATCCGTTACCCGGGCGGCAACTTCGTTTCCGGCTATCGTTGGGAAGACGGCGTCGGCCCGAAGGAGAACCGCCCGCGTCGCCTCGATCTGGCCTGGCATTCCACGGAAACCAACGAATTCGGCCTGCATGAGATGGCCGACTGGATGGCCAAGGCCGGTGGCAACGAGCTGATGGAAGCCGTGAACCTCGGCTCCCGCGGCCTTGAGGACGCCCTGGACCTGCTGGAATACGCGAATGTGCCGTCCGGCACGGAACTGTCCGAACGCCGCCGCGCCAACGGCGCGGACAAGCCGTTCGACATCCGCATGTGGTGCTTGGGCAACGAAATGGACGGCCCGTGGCAGCTCGGCCACAAGACCGCGGAAGACTATGGCACTCTTGCCGCGTCCGTCGCCGCCGGCATGCGCCAGATCGATCCTGACCTGGAACTGGTGGTGTGCGGCTCTTCCGCGCACGGCATGCCGACCTTCGGCGCTTGGGAGCGCACGGTGCTCGAGAAGACGTACGACAACGTCAACTTCATTTCCTGCCACGCGTATTATGCGCCCGAACGCCGTGAAGACGGTTCCCGCGACATGGCCAGCTTCCTTGCGTCCGGCGTCGACATGGACGGCTTCATCAAGGACGTCGCCGCCGTCATCGATTCCGTCAAGGCCGGCCTGAAATCGAAGCATGATGTGTATATCAGCTTCGACGAGTGGAATGTGTGGTATCAGCAGGATGAGCCGAGCAAGACGCCTGAGGGCATCGGCAATTGGCCGGTCGCTCCGCGCCTGCTGGAGGATATCTACTCGGTCGCCGATGCGGTGGTGTTCGGCGATCTGATGATCACGCTGCTCAAGAACGCCGACCGTGTGCGCGCCGCCAGCCTCGCGCAGTTGGTGAATGTGATCGCGCCGATCATGACGGAGCCGAACGGCCCGGCATGGCGTCAGACCACGTTCTATCCGTTCGCGCAGACCGCACGCCTGGCCAAGGGCGGCACGGTGCTGGAGCCGAAGCAGGATTCCAGCCAGACCGCGACCGCGAAGTACGGCGACGTCGACGCCGTGAATTCGGTGGCCGTGCGTTGCGCCGACGGCTCGCTGGCGGTGTTCGCGGTGAACCGTTCGCTGGATGAGGCCGCGTCGTTCGAAGTGCGTCTTCCGGAAGGATTCGCGCCGCAGTCCTGCTCCGCGCAGACGCTGCATGACGACGACATTTTTGCCGCCAATACGCTCGAGCGGCAGAATCGTGTGACGCTGCGCGAGAACGACAGCATCGCGATCGACGCTGACGGCAATGCGGCGACCATTTCGCTGCCTCCCGTTTCCTGGACGGTCATGCACCTTCGCTGATTGATACGGCAATAGAGCTTGTGTAACGATGCGGCCCTGTCTGTATCCGACCGATATGTCGGATACAGACAGGGCCGTTTGCTGGTGCCGATCAGGATCGATCGAGGACCGGCGCTAGCTCTGGTGTTCTGTGTGAGACCGGCGATTATGCCGTACGCCGGGCGCCCCACAGTGCTTGGTTGCCGCCGATCGCGGTGAAGACGAGCGTCCGCCGCCCGTCGATTTCGCGCGGCAGCTGTGCGAAGACGCCGGTATAGGTGACGTCGTCGATGGTGATCGCCATATCGCTGGCGCAGCATCGCACGCCGGCCGGCGTCGCGCCGAGCAGACGCCAGGATCCGCGGGAGGCCGGGCCATCCGTGGAACGGGGCAGATTCGCCTCCGGGGTGTCGAAGAAATCCACGACGCCGCCGCTGGTGACGCGGCCGTCGGCATGAAGCGTGACGGTCTGCGGCGTATTGACGCCGTAGCAGGTGCCGTCGGCGTTGCGCTTGCCGTTGAAATAGGTGTGCGGATCGTGGAATACGATATCGTATTCGCCGCAGAGCGTCTGCGTCATATCGTCCGTGCCGTCGCAGTGCGGCGGCGTCGCCACGGCGCCTTGGTATTCGTACGGCGCCGCGGCCAGCCATCCGTCCTCCGTCGGCAGCAGCTCTCGCACATGGGTCTCGTAATCCTCATCGTCCCCGCTGTGGAAACGCCCGGCGAAACGCGTGTGGTACGTGAGGAACAGACGCCCGTCGCTACGGCGGTGCAGCACGGAATTATGGCCCTGCGACACCTCCACGTCTTCCAACGTTGAAGGGCCTCCCTCCCAAAGCACGGAGGAAGTGAGGCGGATGCCTGTGCCCTTCTCGTGATTATCCGGTACTTCACCGTTGGAAATGGCGGGGTTGCCGAACTGGTCGACATAAGGCCCCAGCAGATGGCGGGATCGGAACAGTCGGATCTGGTAGCCGCCGGTACGGCCCAGCCAGCCGTACGACATGAACAGGTACCACCAGCCGTTCTTGTGCACGAAATACGAACCTTCGCCGGAATTCCAGTATCCGCCGGCGATCTTCACGCCGTAGTACGGGTCGGAGGAATCCTTGCGCAGCGGGTATGTCGTACCGTAGTCGCGCAGGCCGGTGGCCGGGTCGAGCTTGATCATCCAGATGCCGCCGAACCAGGAGCCGACGCTCATCCACATCTCGCCGTGCCCGCACATGACGGGCGCCGCGTCGATCGCGTTGATGTGCGTGTCCTTCAGCGACTGGTAGCGGGCAAGGTCGCCATGCGCCTCTTCGCCGAGCACGCGCGGCACATCGGTGGCGTCGACGTTATCCGGGGTGAATCCCGAATAGACGACCGGGCCGACGTACCGCCAGTCGCCGTCGAGGCGATCGGCGACCAGCAGCACGATGACGGAGCGGAATTCGTGACCATTCACGGACATATACATGCACCATTTGTGCATGGTCGGATTCCAGATCACGTCCGGAGCCCAGGTGTTGCCCAACAGGTCGGGATTCTCCGGCTGCTTCGGCCATGCCCGCCAGATGTCGCCGAGCACTGCGTACGGGTCGCGGCTCAGATTGTTCTCGAAGCGCTCCCAGTGCACCATGTCGGTGCTGCGCGCGCAGCGGCGATGCGTGCCGAAGATGTAGTAGACGCCGTTATCTTCGACGATCGCCGGATCGTGGATGGCGATGCGGCCGCGGGACAGCGGCACGTCGATTTCGTGGGCTTCGGGCGAGGAAGTGGTGTTGTTATCCATATTGACGAAAATCGCTTCCTTTCTCAAATCACTTCTGGGAGCCCCAGATGCACACGTCGTTGCCGAGCGCACTGAAGGTCATGACTTCCTTCTGGTCCTTGTCGCGCGGCAATTCGTCGAACGCGCCGTTGTAGGTCACCTCGCCGTCGTCGCCGGTCAGCGTGATGGTCATCTGGTTGGATCCGTCCGTGGCCTGCCAGGTGCCGGTCTGGTCGCCGGAGACGGTTCCGTCCTCGTTCAACGTGATGTTGACCGGCTTGTTGACTCCGCGGTAATCGGTGCTGGTCTTGTCCGTGACCTTCTTCGGGCCCTTGAAATAGGTGCTCTTGTCGTGCGTGACGAGTTCGTAGTCGCCGGCAAGGTCGGCGGCGTCGTATCCCTGCTGGTCGGCCTTGGTGCCGGTGTATTCGTAAGGGGCCGCGACGAGCCAGCCGTCGGAGGTGGTCAGGAGCTCGTGCACGCGGACCTCATGCTTTTCGCCGGAACCGGAGAATCGGGTGTGGTAGACGAGATAGATGGTGCCGTCGTCGTCCACGAGCACGGAGTTGTGCCCCTGCGCCGCTTCGATGTTGGCGTTGTCGTTGCCGCTCCACTGGATCGAGCTCATCAGTCGGACGCCGATGTCGCTCTGCCAGTTGTTGCCGATGGCGCGGGTGGACACTGCGGGGTTGCCGGCCTGGTCGACGTAGGGGCCGGTGATGTTCTCGGAGCGGAACATACGGATCTGGTAGCCGCCGGTCTGCTGCAGCTCGCCATACGAGGCGAACAGGTACCAATAGCCGTTGGTGTGGATCAGATAGGAGCCTTCGCCGGAATTGCCGAAGCCGCCGCCGAGTTTGATGCCGTAGTAGGCGTCGGATTGGTTTTCAACCGTTTCATAGGTGGTGTTGTAGTCGCGCAGGCCGGTGGCGGGGTCGAGCTTGAACATCCACATGCCGCCGAACCAGGAGCCGAAGGTCATCCACATGTCGCCGTTGTCGTCGGTCTTCACGCACGGGTCGATGGCGTTGATGCCGGTGTCGGTCTGCGAGGCGTAACGCGTCAGATCGGCGCCTTCGCCGAGGACCTTCCAGACGTCGGTCTTGCCTGCGTTGACCTTTTCGAAGCCGGAATAGACCACAGGTCCCACGTAGGTCCAGTCGCCTTCGATGTCGTCGGCGGTGAGCAGCACGATGACGGAACGGTAGTTGGCGCCGTTGATGGACATGTACATGCACCACTTGCCCATGGTCTCGTTCCATACCACGTCGGGGGCCCACATGTTGCCTTCCACGTCGGGGTTCGAGGACTGCTTCGCCCACTCCTCCCAGATGTCGGCGAAGATGGTTTCGTAATCCGTGCTCAGGTTGTTCTCGAACTTGGTCCAATTGACCATGTCGTCGCTTTTGAGCCAGGCGCGGTGGGAGCCGAAGATGTAGTATTTGCCGTCGGCCTTGACGATGGACGGGTCGTGGGATTCTCCGCGCTGGATGGCCTGTGTGGTCTGCGCGTCGCTCGTCGTGTCGTCGGCTCCGTCCGTGGAGGCGTTCGTCGAGCATCCGGCGAGCGCGCCGATGAGCATGGCCGTCGCGATCGCGCCGGTGAGAGCCCTGCGGAAAGCTGTCTTTATGGTCATATGATTGGTGTCCTTCTCGTGTGCGATGGCGTTGTCGCCACGCATGTCGCATCGTCGCGCTTGTACAACGATGTAATCATCTGTATAGTGTACAACGTTGTAAAGAAAAAGCTGAATCGAAAGGGCGTCTCAATGCCGGGCTCCTATTCCTTGTTGTGCTATACACGTCATGCCACCAAACGAGAGGAGGCGAACAACGCCGACATCGCTTTGAGCATGCATCTTGCGCTTCGTTCGACGGTCGGCGGGGAGTGGACCGCGCTGAATGAGAACTACGGTGTGTTCTTCGCCGCAGGCGTGCCGGTCTCCGCCGCAAAGGGCGTCAGTCGTGCGTGCACGGCCGCCGCGCGCTTCGGCGAGGACCCATATGAGGGTCCGCGTGAGTCCAGCCCCGCCGTCAGTCACGGTGCGGTGATGCCTGGCGTGGATATCGTGCTGAAATCGTTGAAGGATCCGTATCTGTTCCGTATGCAGGACGGCCGTTTCGGTGTGGCGGCGACCCGTACCAACCGCGAGGGGGAGCCGGACGGTTCCGAGCGTGGCGCGCTGCTGCTGGCCACCAGCCGCGACCTGACCTCCTTCACCCAATGGGGCCTGGTGCTGCTTGACACGGAAGCCGGTGTGCACCGTCCGACCGTCGAATTCCGCAAGGAGGACGGTCTGTATGTGATCCGTTGGTCCGACGACGACGGCGCGCGCCGCAAGGCGGTCGTCGCGGACATCACGGCTGCGGTCCGGCAGGGCGAGCGGCTCCCGGTATCGGACGACGACGGCTGCGTCGCGGTCTGCGCTCCCGCGGATTGCGGCATTCCCGACGCCGTTCCGGGCAACGTCATCTCCATCACGCCCAAGGAGGCGGATGCGCTGATCGAACGTTTCGGACGCGTCTACAATACGGGCGTCGACGTACGCGGATACGTGCTGCCGGCGGCGCTTGGCGGCGAAGCGGCCCGCGATGCGGTCGCGGCCTTGGGGAAGGCATGCGCCACCCTGCATTATTCCGATGGTTCCAGCGCGGTGCGTGCCGTCGATTGGGACGGCGAGGCCCTGAAGGCCCTCGCCGATGACGCGGCGGCGGAACGCCTTGTTCCCGGGGAACGCCGCATCGTCCACGGGAGTGTGCGCCAAACGGTGTATCCGGTTCCGTTCGCGGTCGAGCGTGCCGACCCGTCGGTGTTCGCCTGGAACTGGAACGGGCAGCCGATGTTCATGTTCATCGCCACCGAAGACGCGGACGGCAATTGCGTGGACCCGCGTGGAGGACGCACCCACATGCCGTTGCGCATCGCCGACTCCATCGAGGCCCTGTCGGACGCGGCCGGCGGTCGTGAACATGAGATCGACCTGTTGACCCGTGGCGATCTGAATTCCGAAGGCCGACCGATGACCGGCTGCTTCTGGGCGCCGGAACTGCATGTGATCGATGGCAGGCTGTCGGTGCTGTTCATGCCGTGCTTCGACGGAGCGGAGCTGAACGACGACGGCACCGCGAACGACCGTGCCGGAAAGCCCGACATGTGGACCGGCCGCTGCCATATCATGCAGCTCAGGAAGGACGCCGACGGCCTTGACCTCGACCCGCGCGTCCCCTCCAACTGGACCGTGCCGGAGCCCATCGTCGGACCGCAGGGCGGCATCCTCAACCCCGTTCAGAAGATCTCGCTGGATATGACGGTGATCCAGGACTCCGGCCGCTGGTACTATGCGTGGCAGCAGGTCGGCAGCGTCTGGATCGCATCCTTCGACCCGGAACATCCGTCCGTGCTGACCTCCGATCCGGTGCAGATCATCGTTCCGGAGTTCGCATGGGACAACATGATCGCGGAAGGGCCGAACGCCTTTGTGCATGAGGGCCGCATCTACCTGATCTATTCCGGCTCTTTGGTGGGAATCGACTACACGACGGGCCTGGCGACCGCCCCGGCCGGCCAAAGCGCCGATCTGCTCGATCCGAAGGTTTGGCGGAAGCTGGATTATCCTTTGCAGAAGTCAGGCGTATACAACGGGCAATGGCAGCTTGGCACCGGGCATGGCATGTGGTCGCATGATGAGGACGGCAATCTTATCTACGTGTTCCATAATGCCGAATACAACGATGGACAGTATGGCGGCCGCGACGCGCAGGTCCGCCGGGTGCATTGGTCCGCCGAAGGCATGCCGATTCTCGACATGCAGAGCTCGGAAGAGCTCGATCCGTCTTATGCTGAAATAACGATGGAAATCGTGGTGCGGTAGTTTTCGCCGCGCCGAATCGGACGAGAACGGAATATCGACTGGAAAATGAGGAGAGCTATGGGGAAGACCTCCGAGCGTGGCGGCCATGGCGTAACGATGCATGATGTGGCGAAAGCGGCCGGCGTGTCCATCAAAACGGTGTCGAATGTGGTCAACGACTACGAATTCGTATCCGATGCCACGCGAGAAAAGGTGAACCAGGCCATCGAGGAGCTCGGATACGTGGTGAACGTGTCCGCGCGCAACCTGCGCACAGGGCAGACGGGCATCATCGCCCTGGCGATTCCGGATCTGCAGATGCCGTATTTCGCGCAGCTCTCCTCATTGGTGATCAAGGAGGCCAAAAAGCTGGGCCTGCGCGTCATCGTGGAACCGACCCTGTATTCACGCGAAGGCGAATTGGAGGCCCTGCACGGCTCCCAGGTCTCCATGGTGGACGGCCTGATCTACAGTCCGCTGGAACTGGGGCAGGACGACGCGGGGCAGCTGGACGTCGACTATCCGCTGGTGTTGGTGGGGGAACGCATCTTCACGGATCAGGTGGACCATATCGCCACCGAGAACGTCGAGGGCGCCAAGCGGGCCACCGCATACCTGCTGCGGACCGGCTGCAGGAAGGTGGCCGTGGTCGGCATCCATCCCGGGGAGAAGGTGGGCTCGGCCGGCCTTCGTTTCCAAGGGTACCGGGAGGCTTTGGAGGAAGCCGGCGTCGAATTCGACGAGAGGCTGGTCGTCGAATCACGCATGTGGCATCGTAGCGACGGCGTCAGGGCGATGAACGAGCTGTTCGATGCGGGTATTGTGCCGGACGGCGTGGTCGCGTTGAACGACATGCTCGCTTCCGGCGTCATGCATGCGATTCAGATGCGCGGGTATCGTGTGCCGGACGACATCGCCGTAATCGGATTCGACAATTCGGATGATGCGCAGTACATGTCCCCGACGCTGACGACGATTTCCCCTGGCCTGGAGGCCGTGGCCCGCCTTTCGGTGAAGACGTTGAAGGACCGCATCGACGGTCGCGTTCCGGTCGGCGTCGGGCCGTCGGGGCATCTGTTCCGCAAGGTGGCGTCGTCGCTGGTGGTCCGCGGGTCCACGAGGGCCCCCGCCGAAGGGATCACGCGGTTCTGACGGTTCCGAGGGGCCGGCGGGAGGACACGGCGTTCGTCGCATGTCCTCCCGCCGGCCTTTTTGCATGTCTTGGGACGTAGGGCGCGGCTGTGACGACGCCGATGACACCGACTTGTTCCAACGTTGTAAAAATGATATATTCAACGTTGTAAAGTGTCGTGTTCAATGATTGAGCGAGGATATCCATGACCACCTACAACAATCCGATTGTTCTTCAGCGCGCCGATCCCTGGGTGCTCAAGGTCGACGGGGAATACTACTTCACGGGTTCCGATCCGGAGTACAACTGCATCGCCATCCGTCGTGCATCCACCATCAACGGATTGCAGTCCGCGCCGGAGACCGTCGTGTGGCGCAAGCATGAGTCCGGCCCCGCGAGCATGTATATCTGGGCTCCGGAGCTGCACCGCGTGAACGGCGCTTGGTACATCTACTTCGCGGCCGCCGAGACCGATTTCGAGGATTCCGGGCTGCCGACGCACCGCATGTTCGTGCTGGAAAACACCGACGAGGACCCGACCACCGACAACTGGGTGGAAAAAGGCCAGATCAAGACCCCGATCGACTCGTTCTCCCTGGACGCCACCTGCGAGGTGATCGACGGCGTGCAGTATCTGGTGTGGGCGCAGAAGGATCCGCAGATCGAGGGCAACTCCAATCTGTACATCGCCTCGATGGAGAACCCGTGGACGCTCAAGAGCGACCCCGTCATGCTGACCAAGCCGGAATACGACTGGGAATGCATCGACTTTCTTGTCAACGAAGGTCCCGCCTTCCTGTTCCACGGCGACAAGATCTACATCACGTATTCCGCGTCCGGCACTGGCGTCCCGTATGCGGTCGGCCTGCTGACCGCGGACAGGGACGCCGACCTGCTCGATCCGGCGTCCTGGACCAAGAGCCCGGTGCCGGTGTTCAAGACCTGCGCGGAGAACGGCCAGTATGGCCCGGGGCATAATTCCTTCACCAAGTCCGAAGACGACTCCGAGGACCTGATGATCTACCACGCCCGCAACTACACCGAAATCAAGGGCGACCCGCTGTTCGACCCGAACCGTCACGCCCGCGTCGGCGTGGTGAAGTGGACCGACAACGGACCGGACTTCGGCGTTCCGGAGCCGGATACCGTCTGGAGCCCGAAGACCACGGAGGTTCTGTCTGCCGATGGCGGTCCCAAGGCCGGCGGACCGGTGGACGCCGAATGATCGCATGACGATGACGGCAAAATATCGGTGTGTCAGATTTGTACAACGATAGAAAAAGCTGTATACTCAAAATTACAACGTTGCAAATGAGCATGCGAGGATGCGGGCGGCGTTCGAATAAAACGAACAACGGCGTTTTTTGCAAATGCCGCCTGCGCCATTGCGAGAATGCAGCGCGCCTCATTGTGGAATCTTGGGCAACCAAGAACAAGAAGGAGAGATCCAATGAAGATCAAGAAGACTTTGGTCGCGGGCGTCGCCCTGTCCATGGTCGCCACCCTGGGCCTGTCCGGCTGCGGCGGCGGCGATGACGTCGAGAAGACCGCTGACGGCAAGGTTAAGATCACGATGTGGCACGGCTTCTCCGAGGCCGACGGCAAGACGCTGGAATCCATCGTCGACGAGTTCAACAAGTCTCAGGACAAGTATGAAATCGACGCCCAGCTGCAGCCGTGGACCACCATCGGCGAGACCATGGTGACCAAGGTCACCTCCGGCGACGGTCCGGACATCGTCACCACCGGTGCCGACAACGGCCAGGGCTGGTCCATCGATGGCACCTTCCAGTGCGTGACCGATTTCTACGAGGATTCGGCGAACGAGACCGAGAACTACATCGAGAACGTGGTCGACCAGATCACCTTCGACATCGACGGCTCCGAAGAGAAGTGCGGCGTCCCGATGGGCTACGCCCCGACCGCCGTGTGGTACAACACCGACATGTGGGCTGCGGCCGGTCTGACCGAGGCCGACTACCCGCAGACCTGGGATGAGCTGCTGGAAGTCGCCAAGAAGCTGACCAAGTCCGATGGTTCCCAGTACGGCATCGCTCTGCCGGATCTGGGCTGGGCCCCGTTCCTGAAGGGCAACGGCTCCGGCATCTACACCACCGACGGCGAAGTCTCCATCAACACCCCGGAGAACAAGGCGTTCCTGGAGAAGATGCGTGACTTCTACAAGGGTGGCTACTCCCTGTCCGGCATGGATGAGACCGCTGCCCGCGAGTCCTTCGAATCCGGCCAGTCCGCCATGGTGATCGTAGGCCCGTGGGAAGATCAGGCCGCCACCGACAAGGGCATCAACCACGACCTGTTCCCGGTCCCGGCCGGCGACGGCACCTATGTCTATCCGGATGGCACCTCCGGCTCCAACACCGGTTCCACCGGTCTGTACTGGTGGGTCACCTCCCAGGTCGGCGATTCCGAGAAGCTGCCCGGCATCTACGAGTTCTTCAAGTGGTACAACAACCACGACAACCAGGTGAAGTGGTCCCTCGGCTCCGCATACCCGCCGAACAACACCACCGTCACCGCCGATGAGCTCTCCGAGCGTCCGCTGATCGCCAAGATCGCCGAAAACACCGACAAGTCCTTCATCGGCATCGCCGGTCTGAAGGGTGGCTTCGGTGACATCGCCGCCGAGGTGGACACGCTGACCTCCAACACCACCCGTACCGACGACGACATCCAGACCCTGCTGGAAGACGCCGAAAGCAAGATCCAGGGCTACCTCGACGAGTACGCCGAGTGAGCATCCTGAACCGCTGAGCGGTTGGTACGTCTGATTACTGAATGGCCGCTCTGACGAACGGATCGCATAAGCTCGTCAGAACGGCCATTATTGCTGCCCACTCGCATCGTTAACCAAAACCATCGGAGGAGAAAATGTCACAAGCAACCGCCGCGAGCGGAGCTCAGGTGGCGAAGCAGAACAAGAAGGCCCTCGCACGGCGCAACCTGCGCACCGGCGTCCTGTTCACGCTGCCCGCTCTTGTCGTACTTGCAATCTTCGTCTTCTATCCGGCGGTCAAGACGTTCATCACGTCCCTGACCACCGACCGCATCAATCGTTCCGGCAAGTTCGTCGGATTCGACAACTACATCAAGCTGTTCACGAACGACGACTTCTGGACCGACGTCATCAACACCCTGGTCTATGCGGTGTTCTATGCGCCTATCGTCGTGATCGTGGCTCTCGCGTTCGCTCTGCTGCTCAACCGCAAGGACCTCAAGTTCGTCGGATTCTTCCGTACCTGCATGTTCCTGCCGTTTGTGATCTCCCTGACGGTCGCGGCCATCGCGTGGCAGTTCATCCTGTCCCCGTCGCTGGGCCTGGTCCCGTACTGGGTCTCCGAGATCTTCGGCATCACCGGCCTGAATCTTCTGGGCACGCGTGAGACCGCAATGGCGACCATCGTCTTCATCACCGTCTGGAAGAACTTCGGCTACTTCATGGTCATCTTCCTCGCCGGTCTGCAGGGCATCTCCGCCGAACTGTATGAAGCGGCCTCCCTCGACGGCGCCAACGCATGGCAGAAGTTCCGTTACATCACGCTGCCGGCCCTGCGTCCTACCTTCAACTACGTCGTCATCTTCGGCTTGATCGGTTCCTTCCAGGTCTTCGACCAGGTCTTCATCCTGACCTCCGGCGGCCCCGACCGCGCGACGGAAACCATCGTGTACCGCATCTACACGGAGGCCTTCGGCAACGGCAAGCTCGGCTATGCGTCCGCCCTGTCCTACGTGCTGCTGATCATGACGCTCATCGTCGGCCTGATCCAGCTGTACACCAACGCCAAGCATGAGAAGGAGGAGATCGCATGAGCACCGCAACCATGTCCGCACAGGAAGCGGAAAACGCGCGCATCAACGCCGAAAACGAGCGTCTGCGCAAGCGCGCGACCACCCGTCGTCGCATCGGTCTGGGCTTCAGCTATCTGGCTCTTATCCTGATCACCATCCTGATGGTCTTCCCTCTGCTGATCGTCCTGCTGGTGTCCTTCACCCCGAACGAGATCACGCAGACCTGGCCGCCGAAGCTGATTCCTTCCGCGTTCACGCTCGATAACTATGCGTCGCTGTTCGAACGTCTGCCCATCGGCCGTGAGCTGGTGAACACCATCGTGTTCGCCGGCGCGGTGACCATCATCTCCGTGTTCTTCGACTCCCTCGCCGCATACGGCCTGTCCCGCGTGGACTTCAAGGGCCGCGGCGTCCTGTTGGGCATCCTGATCGCCACGATGATGATCCCGGGCATGGCCCTGCTGATCCCGGTCTACAAGCTGCTCGCGGACATGGGTCTCGTCAACAGCTACCTCGGCATCATCATCCCGCGTATGGCTGACGTCGGCGGTATCTTCCTGTTGCGTCAGTTCTTCATCTCCATTCCGAAGGATCTGGACAACGCCGCCCGCATCGACGGCGCCGGCGAGTTCCGCATCTTCGCGCAGATCATCCTGCCGAACGCGGTTCCGGCCATCCTGACCGTCGGCATGTTCAACTTCATGGGCAACTGGAACGACCTGCTCTGGCCGTTGATCATGACCTCCAAGCCGGAGACCCGCACCATCACCGCAGGCCTCGCCATGCTGACCGGTCATGGATCCTCCGTCACCCCGTATGGCGTGGTGATGGCCGGCGCCCTGATCTCCGCACTTCCGCTGCTCATCGTGTTCTTCTTCGTGCAGAAGCGCTTCGTCGAAGGCATCGCGATGACCGGCATGAAGTGATCCCCCCCCCTACTTTCCTTTCATCTCCTCCAGCCTCATCCTGACGGTTGAGGCAGGCCGCCGCCGCGGATCTCCCGCGGCGGCGGTTTTTTGTTTTCGCCGCACTGTGGGATACACTGAAAGCCAGTGTTTTACAACGATGGAAACCCTTGTATGAGGCAATGATCGCCCTTGGGAGAAGGAGCTTATATGAACGACGTGGTCGAACGTTTCCCCCTTGCGTGGGTCGACGTTGAAGGCGACGAATATCTTGCGGCCCAGCGGGCGGGGGCATTGTATCTGCTCGCCCTTGACGTCGACAGGCTGCTGTTCCCGTTCCGCCGTGAGGCGGGTCTCGCACAGGCCACGGACGAGTACGGCGAACCGGTGGAATCGTATCCCAATTGGGAGGCGACCGGTCTGGACGGTCATATCGCAGGCCACTACCTGTCGGCCTGCGTGGCGTTCGCACAGGCCGACGGCGGCGACGCCTTCATCGACCGCGCCGCGCGGATGGTGCATGGGCTGCGCCTGTGCCAGGAGGCGTTCGCCGACGATGGACTGATGCACGGCTACGTCGGGGGAGTGCCGCATTCGCGCGACGTCTTCACCCGAATCGCGCATGGCGACGTCGAATCGCAGAATTTCGCATTGAACGGCGGCTGGGTGCCGATGTACAACCTGCACAAGACCTTCGCCGGACTGTTGGACGCATGGGAGGGACTGGCCGGCATCGACGCGCAGATCGGCGAAACGGCCCGCGTGACTGTGCTCGAGCTTGCCGGCTGGTGGTGCCGAATCACCGATTCGCTGGACGACGCGACCTTCGCCCGCATCCTGGTCGCGGAATTCGGCGGCATGTGCGAATCCTTCGCCGAACTGTATTCGCGAACCGGCGATGAACGCTACCGTCGCATGGCCTACCGTTTCCGCGACCTTTCGGTTTTCGACCCGTTGTCGCATGGAAACGACGTATTGACCGGCATGCATGCCAACACCCAGATCCCCAAAGTGCTGGGATGGGAACGCCTGGGAGCCCTGTGCGGCGACGACGCCTGCAACGCGGCGACCGAGACGTTCTGGCGATCCGTGGTCCACAAACGTTCCGTCAGCATCGGCGCGCATTCCGTCGGCGAGCATTTCCATCCGGTCGACGATTTCTCTTCCATGGTCGAATCCCGCGAGGGACCGGAAACCTGTAATTCCTACAACATGTCGAAACTGGCCGAACGCCTGTGGCTGCGCGACCCGAAGCCCGAATACATGGACTTCTACGAGCGCGTGCTGGAGAACCATCTGCTGTCGACGGTGAATCCCGAACATCCGGGATTCGTCTACTTCACGCCCATGCGTCCGAACCACTACCGCGCCTATTCCACCCCCGGACAATGCTTCTGGTGCTGCGTCGGATCCGGACTGGAGAACCACGCCCGGTACGGGCGTCTGATCTTCGCCCGCCAGCACGTCGACGGCGAGCCGGAACGGCTGCTGTGCAACCTGCTGATCGACGCCACTTTGGACTGGAAGGATCAGGGGCTTGTCGTCAGCCAACAGGTGGAACGCGATAACGCCAACGACGGATACTGCGTGTCCAAGCTGCACATCCACAGCGACGACGACCGATCCCGTCGGTTGGTCATATGCGCCAGGGACCCTTGGTGGGCGGAAGGCTTCGGCCTTGTCGACGCGACCTGCGTCGCACGGCTGCAGGAGCCGTCGCGGGTTCCGGGTCTGCCCGAAGGCTATCGGGTTCTGGAAATCGAATGGCGCGGCGATGCGGAAATCCGCCTGCGCATCAAACCGCGCGTCAGCGTGGAGCTCCTGCCGGACGGCTCGCCGTGGGCAAGCTTCCTGGTGGGCCCCAAGGTCATGGCGCTGCGGGGCGATTCACACGATCTGGTCGGGCAGTTCGCCGATGACGGACGCATGGGGCACATCGCCGCCGGGCCGCTGCGCCCTTCGGCGGATATGCCGATCATCGCCGAAGACGCGCAGGAGGCAGCCGGACGTGCGCTGCTGGACCTGCGTGATGGACGCCTGTTCGTGCGCGCGTACGATGCGCGGAATCAGCAGATCCGTCTGGAACTGGAACCGTTCACCGGCATCCATGAATCCCGGTACAGCGTGTACCTGCCGATAACGCCCGACGGCGACGTGGAAAGCCGTCGAAAGGCGCTGGCGCACGTCGATGCCGAGCAGATGGCGCGCGAAAGCAGCACGATCGACGGTGTGTCCTGTGGCTTGCAGCAGTCGGAAGTGGACCATGAATACCACGGCCGCGGTGACGGGATGGGTGTGGACGGCACCGTGCATTGGCGCCGCGCCGCGGCGGAGGGATGCTTCGGATACATGATGAAGCGTCTCGATGTCGGACGCCGTCTGGAAGTGTCGGTGCTGGCCGCGGACAAGGACATCCCATACGCGCTGTCGGTCGACGGCGTGACGCTGCCCCGTGGGGAACGCCGCATCATGGATGGCGACCCGCTGTGCGTCGACGTGTATGACCTGGACGATTCGACGGCAGCCAAGCGGGCGTCGGTGCGTATCGACGCCTTCCCGGAATCGCCGTCGCCGAAGATCTCGTCGCTGCGCATCGTCACACGCTGAGCCGGCTGCCATGCATCCCAAGAAAGGACCTGATATGAACGGCATCCCCGCCTCCGCCCCCTACGGTTACCTGCTGGTGCATTTCCTGGAGGACCCGGACGGATACGCCGAACGCATCTATCTGGATGTGTCGGACGGCGACAATCCCCACCGCTGGATTCCGCTGAACGACGGCAAACCGGTGCTGACGTCGGATATCGGCACCACCGGCGTACGCGACCCGCATATCATCCGCAATCCGCAAACCGGCATGTGGTATATCATCGCGACCGATCTGCGGGTATTCGGCGGCGACGACGGCGGATGGTACGAATGGTCCCATCATGCGAGCACGAATCTGATCGTCTGGCAATCGCCGGATCTGCTGCATTGGGAAGGCCCCCGCACGCTGGACGTCTCCCGGCGCGCCGACGGCACGCATATGCAGCTCGGCATGGCCTGGGCCTGCGAATGCCTGTGGGTGCCGGACTACTATCCGCAAGGGCACGAAGGCGGCCGCGGCGCGTTCGTGATGTACTGGTCCAGCACGGTGTTCGACGACGCCGATGCCGGGCATGCCGATGATTCGGTGACCAGCTCCGTGCTGTGGGGCGCGACCACCGACTTCACGCAGGACACGTTCGAATTCGGCGGCGTGCTGATCGACACCGGCGGCGATTCGATCGACACCACGATGGTGCAGCGTCCTTTGCCGGACGGCGGGCTGCGCACATACCGCATCACCAAGGACAATTCCTTCGGCAACGGCATCTGGATGGACTACACCGATGCTCGGCGCTGGTGGCAATCCGACGCCCAGTGGCATGTCATCCAGCGTCATATCGGCGCCAATTATGTGGAGGACGGCAATCCCGGAGGCGTGGAAGGCCCCGCGGTATTCGCCGACCATCACAACAACGGCGGTCCGGACGACGAATGGTATCTGTTCGTGGACGTCATCCCGTCGATCGGCTACAGGCCGATGGTCACAAAGGATCTCGACGCCGGCTGGCGGCCGCTGGAGGACGCGGACTATTTCCTGTCGCCGCACACCAAGCACGGCGGCGTCGCCTCGCTGACACGCGAGGAATACGAGCGTCTCACCCAAGCCCTGTAGTTTCAGGTTGTTGAACGAGCCCCGTTGAAAGCCCCGTGGCCCTTACGAATCAACGTCCCTGAGGGACGAGAACGTAAGGGCCACGGGGCTTTCAACGAATAGGGCGGGGTCGCCCCCGCCCTGATATTCGGAACCTGATCAGAACCCAGTCCCACCTAGGACCTGGTCGGAACCCGGGAACCTAAGAGCCCGAGCCTACTGCGTGTTGCCGTTGGCTCCGGTCTGGCCGTCGGTTTCGCCGCCGGAACCGCCATCGGACGTATCGCCGCCATCGCCGTCGGCGTCACCGGTGTCGCCGGATCCGTCGGCACCGGTTCCGTCACCCGTCCCGGCTCCCGTGCCGTCGCCGGCATCCGTGCCGCAGGACTGATCGGCGGGATTGGTCTCGCAGACATTCCGGCCTTCCTCGCCGGACTGCTGCGCATCTTCCTGCTTCTGCTTCTCGGCCTCCTCCCGGGCCTTCCTTTCGGCTTCTTCCCGGGCCTGCTGGGCCGCGGCATCCTGCTGTTCCTGCGCCGTGGTCTTGCCCGATCCGCCCAATCCCCACGTGCCGTCAGGGCCGCCGAGCTTGCCGTTGTCGGTGGCGGTCGGGAAGGCGATGACCTCCTGGCCTTCCAGCGCCTGCTTCATGAATTCCGTGAACAGATGCGACGGGTATCCGGTGGAGGAGACGCCGTATCCCGCGAATTCCGGCACCATCTGCGCGCTGCCGTCCTCGCCCGGATTCCAGATCGCCCACACATTGATCAGCTGCGGCGTATAGCCGACGAACGAAGCGGCGGTCTCATCATTCGCGGTACCGGATTTTCCGGCGACCGCGCGGCCCAACGCGGCGGCCGTGCCGGCGGCGGTGCCCGTCGTCGTGGTGCCCTGCATCGCCTTCTGCACAAGCGCGCAATCATCGGCGTCGAAGACCTGCTTGTTTTCGGTGACGGTCTTATACGCTTCCGTATCATCGCTTTGCAAAACCCTGTCGACGATATGCAGCGTATTCTTCACGCCGTTCGCGGCGATCGTGGAATGCCCCTGCGCCAGATCCCACACGGTGATCGCATTGATGCCGAGGACGTTGTAGATCGAATCCGCGTCGATATCGCCTTCGATGCCGGCCTCGTGCGCGATCGCGGCCAGTCGCTGCGGCGTCAGATGCTCATTGACGTTCATGAATACCGTGTTGACGGAATTCGCGGTGGCCGAATACAGATCGATATTGCCCCAATTATTGCCCAGCGCATTGTCCACCGGTTCGGCGGCGCCCACGAAGGTCTGCCCCGAATTGCCGTTGAAAATCGTACTGAAACTGACGTCCTCCTGCGCCGCTCCAAGCAGGCCGAACGGCTTCATGGTCGAACCCGCCTGGAACGTCGCCTGGGTGGCGTTGTTCAATTGCTGCGTCAGATAATCGGAGCCCGCATACATGGCCTTGACGCTGCCGTTGCGTGGATCCGCCGCGATGCCGCCGACCTGGATGCTTTCCGGCATGCCGTCAGGCCGCGTGTCGCCGACGGCCTGGATTTCGTCCTGCATCGTCTTGTCCAACGTCGTAATGATCTTGTAGCCGCCTGTTTCCAGCTCATCCTTCGTGAAAGCGCCGGAATTGATCAGCTCGTTCTCCACCGTGGTAAGCAGGTATCCGTTCGCCCCGGCCAATTGGTTCTGCAACGTTGTATCAGCGGTCGTCGGGAATTCGGCGGCGGCCTTTTCATCGGCGGTGATGTAGCCGTCCTCTTCCATGATGTTCAGCACACGCTTGAAACGGGACTGCGCCTGGTCGGGATTCACCGCCGGATCCCACGAGCTCGGCGCGGGAATGATGCCCGCCAGCATCGCCGATTCCGACAGCGTCAGATCCTTGGCGTCCTTATTGAAATACGCCTGCGCCGCCGCCTGGATGCCGTACGCGCCGCGGCCCAGATAAATGGTGTTCATGTAATTGCACAGCACCTGATCCTTATCCTGCGCCTGTGCGATCTTGATGGCGAGGAACGCTTCGCGAAGCTTGCCCAGATACGTCGTCGTTTCGCCCAGATAATACCGTTCCGCATACTGCTGCGTAATGGTCGAGCCGCCCTGACGGCTGCCCGTGGTCAGATTGGTGTACAGCGCACGCGCGATGCCGACCGGGTCGATGCCCTTGTTCGTATAGAAGGAACGGTCCTCGGACGCGACGATGGCCTTGCCGACATAGTCCGGCAGCGCGGAACATTCGATGATGTCGCGATTCTGTTCGGCGAACGTGCCGATTTCCGTGGTGCCATCCGCATAGTAGACGGTCGTCGCCTCGGCCAGCGCAAACTTCTCCGGCTGCGGAATCTCGGTCGTGATATAGAAATACGCGAACACGCCGATGCCGGCCGCCAGCAGCGCGGCGAAAACGCCAAGTATCCACTTCCATACAAGGTTTTTGCGCTGCTTCTTCTGCGGGCGCCGCCCACGACGCGGGCCGTTCTGACGATGCGCGCCACGTGCGGAGCGCGAGGCGGACGCATTGCCGGAATGCTGCGCGCCGCGAGACGCAGCGTTGTAAGCACGCGACGAGGTAGTGCGAATATGTGAAGACATAAAACCTACCGTAATCATCCCTCTTGAAAATAACTGCTGAAAAAGCGGGGAAAACGCGTTTTCTGCGATTGATTTGCGCCGAATTCACACAAATCTGAAAGTGCCCTGCATGGGATTCCGGCGGCGCCGGTTCGCGATTTCGCCGCAATCGTCCTGCGCGGCAATCAATCTGCGCATTTCCGTGATCCGCCTGCGATCCCGCCGCAGCCGGCCGGCGATTTCACGTCCGCGCTGCGCCGTTTCGCGCGGTTCCGTACTATTTCGTATTGCGCCGTGTCGACGTTGCCGGCTGCAATCCTGCTTGCAATCGTTTTTGGATGATATTCAGAGGATTCCCAGCAAAGCAAGTAAGCTTGCAAAGGCAATAATTCTTGATTTTCAAGGAGCGTCACAGATGAGCATTCGCGTGGCAATCGCAGGCGTGGGCAATTGCGCCTCGTCGCTGGTGCAGGGAGTTGAATATTACAAGGACACCCGGGACGACGACAAGATCCCTGGCCTGATGCACAACAATTTCGGCGGATACCGTGTGCGCGACATTGAATTCGTCGCCGCATTCGACGTTGACGCATTGAAGGTTGGCAAGGATCTGTCCGAAGCGATCGAGGCGTCGCAGAACAATACGATCAAATTCGCCGACGTGCCGGATCTGGGCGTCGAAGTGCAACGCGGCCCCACATATGACGGCCTCGGCACGTACTACCGTGAAATGATCGAAGAATCCGACGCGGAGCCTGTCGACGTGGCGCAGGTGCTGCGCGAACGCAAGGTCGACGTGCTGGTCTCCTATCTGCCGGTCGGCTCCGAAGAGGCCGACAAGGCGTACGCGCAGGCCGCCATGGACGCCGGATGCGCATTCGTCAACTGCCTGCCGGTGTTCATCGCCTCCGATCCGGAATGGGCGCAGAAATTCCGCGACGCCGGCGTGCCGATCGTCGGCGACGACATCAAATCCCAGGTCGGCGCCACCATCACGCATCGCACGATGGCCCGCCTGTTCGAAGACCGCGGCGTGCGCCTCGACCGCACATACCAGCTCAACGTCGGCGGCAACATGGACTTCATGAACATGCTGCAGCGTTCGCGTCTGGAATCCAAGAAGATCTCCAAGACCCGCGCCGTCACCTCCGTGGTGCCTCATGAGATGGATCCGCACAATGTGCATATCGGCCCGTCCGATTATGTGGCGTGGCTGGATGACCGCAAGTTCGCGTTCGTGCGTCTGGAAGGCACGACGTTCGGCGATGTGCCGCTGAGCCTGGAATACAAGCTGGAAGTGTGGGATTCGCCGAATTCCGCCGGCATCGTCATCGACGCGGTGCGCGCGGCCAAGATCGCGCTCGACCGTGGCCTGGCCGGTCCTGTGCTGGCTCCGAGCGCCTATTTCATGAAGTCCCCGGCCGTACAGCATGAGGATCATGAGGCTCACGAGCTGGTGGAGAAGTTCATCGCCGGCGAAGTCGAAGCCGACGAAACCCAGCTCAACGCCGACGTCGCCGCCGCCAAGGCCGCCGGCAAGGACGTCTGGCGCGCCTGATCTTCGTCATTGCGGGCATGCGTAAGGGAGTATACCGAACGCATGCCCGATGTTTTTCAGGAGGCCATTCATCCGTTCCGTCATTCGACGGCCTAATGCCGGGGATGGCCTAATGTCTGAAACGGACTGACGTCTGGAATGGTCTGATGTCGGGATGGTCTAATGTCTGGAATGATCTGATGTCGGGATGGTCTGACGTCTGGAATGGTCTGATGTCGGGATGGTCTAATGTCTGGAATGGTCTGATGTCGGGATGGTCTGACGTCTGGAATGGTCTGATGTCGGGATGGTCTAATGTCTGGAATGATCTGATGTCTGGAATGGCCTAACATCTGAAACGGACCGACGTCTGGAATAAGACTGATGGCCTGCTAGCTCGGTGGCCGGATTCTAATCATCTGACAGTCTGTCGGTCTCATATCAATCCTGTATCAATCCCGCGCCTTATTGTGAGGCGGCCGCCTGAGGCGGGGCCGCGTCCCTCTGGACCCCCGATGGCGGTTCATACGACATCGCAGGCCTCTTGCCGAATCCTTCCCAATGTTTCCGATTTTGCCGGCGTTTTTCGATTTTGCGACCATTTCTGCCATTATTGACGAAGCCATGTGGCGTAATTGGCCGTTGTGCCGGGCGTGTTGCGACCACTTGTGCCACATAGGCCGCGGGACGCGATCCGTATCGGGAGCCGCCCAAGGTAGCAGAAAACCGAATCGCACTGTGATTCCGGTTCGGCGGATATCCCGGGCAAGTCAGCCCTATTGTGAACGCCTCAATGAAAAGTTATCCACAATGCCTCGCTAAGGGAGGAATCACAAGGGAAAAGTGATGATGCCGTCAGACGACACGCCGTGAGATGCGTCTCTTCGTCCACATTTCCTGTGCGGCTTTACTTGCTGTTTCCCAACGTGCAGCATGGTTGTATGAGAACGCATCAGCACTTGGAACCGCTTATTAAAGCCGCGGAACAGGAACGGCGATGCTTCTCTGTGTCCCAGGATCCGGATCGTCGCGCCGTCTATCGCCGCGTGCGATGCGGCGAATTGATTGCGGTATGCCGAAACCTATATGCACGTACCGAGTATTGGAATGCTCTGAATCCGGTGGATAGGTCGAAGCACATCATTCGCAGCATGGCGATTCGCGATCCCGGGCGCGTATTCGCGGGAATCAGCGCGGCGGCGATGTATGGCTGGGAGCAGTCGTGGTCTTTGCATAGGAAGAACGATATTTATGTCGCGTCGGAGAAGCCTCGGTGCGCAAACCGTTCGCGTGGGCAAACGAAATGGCTGTATGTCAAATCGTTGGACGCTCATACTGCGAGGTTGCCGTTTGGCGATCATACGGTTGATGTGACTTCGCCGGCCCGCACTTTGGTGGATTGCGGATTGCTGCATTCGTTCGCACAGGCGCTGCCGATATTTGATTCGGCGCTGCGCAAGAATATGGTGACCGTCGATGGGATCGTCGCGATATGCGATGACATGCGACGCGATTGCGGCCGTGTCTTTCGGTTGTTGCGCTACGCGGATCCGAGGAGCGAGAATGGCGGCGAATCATTGTGCCGGGCGACGATCATCGATTTGGGATTCGCCGTTCCCCAATTGCAGCACGTGTTCGTGGATCCCGATGATTCGTATGCGCAGGCGCGCGTCGATTTTGTATGGCATAAGCCGGATGGCGGCATCGTCGTGCTGGAGTACGACGGCATGCGCAAATATGTCGATCCGGCGATGACGAATCGTCGTGACGTTTCGCGGGTCGTACATGATCAGATGAAGCGCGATGAATTATTGAAGCGGGCCGGTGTGACTGAGATCGTTCATGCGACGTACGACGATGTCGTCGGAAGGGCCTCTCTTGCGGTGATGCTCGATCGGGCAGGCGTGCCGGATTTGCTGCATATGCCGTTGTATGAGCGCATCGATTCGTGAAGATTCCCGTCTTCGTCGCACTGTTAAGGTGTCCTTGCATGCGGCATGTTCGTATGTTTGCTGTGCAAAACGATATCGCCCTGTGCTCTATGAGAGAGTGTTGCGGTCGTTTTTCTGATTTGCGACCAATGATGCCATTTTTGATGAAGCCATGTTGCGGAAACGGTCGCAACACGCCCGGAATACCGTCCAATTATGCGACATAGCTTCGTAAAAATGGCATGATTGGACGCTTTTGCCTGAGCGACACAGTTTGGTCAGACCCGGTTTGGCCAGACCCGGTTTGGCCAGACCCGGTCAATTGGTGTGGCTCAGTTGGGCCGATTGACGCTTTTGACCGCCGTCCGCGGGGTGTCGCGGCCAAAAGCGTCAGGGGTGAGATAGTCGGTTGGTGGATTCCGGTTGACGTCGTCTCCGTTCTGACGTTTTTGACCGAGACACGCCGGTGTGTGCGGTCAATAGTGTCAGAGGAATCCGGTCGGATTGGTGTTATCCGGCGGATGGTGTCCTCTCCTTGACGTTTTTGACCGGGACACGCCGGTGTGGGCGGTCAAAAACGTCAGAAACGGGAGCGGCCGGCCGTGGGACGACCGGCCGGGTTGGGACGGCCGGGTTGGGACGGCCGGCCGGCCGCCGAAGGGGCCGGGCCTACTTCCTGAGCAGGGGCTCGACCTGCCGCTCGTAGGCGGTGAGGGCCGCGTCGATCACGTTGTGCATGTCGTAGTACCTGTACGTGCCCAGACGCCCGCCGAACACCGTGTTCGGCTCGGCCTCGGCCAACGCCGCGTAACGCTCGTACAGGGCCTTGTCGGCGTCGGTGTTGACCGGATAGTACGGTTCGTCGTCGCGCGTGGCGAAACGGCTGTACTCCTCCCACACCACGGTGCGCTCCGGGTTCTGCGAGCCGCGCCGCTCCGGGTTGAAGTTCTTGAACTCGATCGCGCGCGTGTACGGCACGTCCGCGTCGGCGAAGTTCATGACCGGGCATCCGAAATGGTCGCCCTCGTCGTAGCGGACCTCCCTGAAGTCCACCGTGCGCCACTTGAGCTCGCCGAGCGAGTAATCGAAGTAGCGGTCGACCGGGCCCGTGTACACGACCGGCACGCCCGCCGCGGCCAGGGCCGTCTTGCTGTACGGCTGGGATTCGTCGAAGAAGTCCACGCCGAGCGACACCTCGATGCGCGGGTCGTCGACCATGCGCTCCATCCACGCGGTGTAGCCGTCCGTCGGCAGGCCCTCCCACGTGTCCCTGAAGTAGCGGTTGTCGTAGTTGAAGCGCACCGGCAGGCGGTTGATGATCGACGCGGGCAGCTCGCTGGGGTCGGTCTGCCACTGCTTGCCGGTGTAGTTCTTGATGAACGCCTCGTACAGGGGCCGGCCGATCAGCGAGATGCCCTTGTCGTTGAGGTTCTGCGGATCGGTGCCCGCCAGCTCGCCGGCCTGCCCGGCGATCAGCGCCCTGGCCTCCGCCGGCGTGTAGTGCGCGCGGAAGAACTGGTTGATGGTGCCCAGGTTCACCGGCAGCGGGAACACCTCGCCGTCATGCGTGGTGTACACGCGGTGCACGTAACCGGTGAACGACGTGAAGCGGTTGACGTAGTCCCAGACGCGCTTGTTGGACGTGTGGAACAGGTGCGCGCCGTACTTGTGGATCTCGGCGCCGGTCTCCTCGTCGAAATAGCTGTACGCGTTGCCGCCGATATGGTCGCGCACGTCGATGATCCGCACGCTCACGCCCAGATGCTCGACCGCCTGCTGCGCGACCGTCAAGCCGAACAGGCCCGCGCCCACCACCACAAGATCCGGATATTCCACAGATTCAGTCATGTAAACCTCCAAAAGCAAACAGCACACCATGCATGTGCGCTTCCTCCCTTATCGTACCTGCAGGTGTATGCGAGGCCCGGCAAATGCGGGCGCTCGCGATATGTGATGATTTGCTTTGATGATTGTTCCGATGATTCGCAAGTGATGATGCGTGACGATTCGTCCGGATGATTATTGGTGATTTGTTCAGGCGATCGCTTGCGGTGATTCGTTCGGACGTTTCCATATGATTCGCGACAACGCGCCGCGTCGGCTGATGCGCGCAATGGTCGGCGTGATGTTCGAAGACCCGCATAACACGCCGGATTCGCGCCATGGTGTACACTGGTCAAAGCCTCCGCGTGGCGGTACGTCACCCAACTCCCCCAGGGCAGGAATGCAGCAAGGGTAAGTGGCCTCTGCCGGGTACGTGGAGGTTTTCTTTTTCCGCTTATCTCGGCGTTCGGCGTGGGTAGGCCGTAAAGTCGATGGATATGAGCGACGAATCCAAGCCTTTGACCAACGACATGTCTTCCCCTGAAGACTCCTCTGTGCCGCTGACCGCGCCGCAACCGGAGCGGAATTCCGAAGAGCAGGGCTTTCCGTTGACTTTCGAGCCGGTGTTCAAGCCGGTCGGACGTGATGACGCCGCTTCGGGCGTAACCATTCCGCAGACCGCCTCATATGGTGGCCGCGCGCAGAAAAAGGCCACCGCGTACCCCGCCCCCGCATCCGGTCTCGTCGCCCCGACGGCAACCCCAATCCCAGCCCCGACCCCCGCACCGCCGCAAGACCCCTCCGACGTCGACCAAGGGCTTGCCCGCCTGGATCCGCTCGCACTCCGCCCGCGCACGTCAAGCCGCATCCTATGCGTGGTTCTCGGCCTCGTCCTCATCGCCGCAGCATTCGGCGCATGGTGGCTGGGCGTGTGCACAATGGACGGCCAAAGCTATGACGATATCGTCTACACGTCGTTCACCGACGAATTGCCGGCCTGGTTCGCGCCGATCGTCCGGATCTTCACGCAATCCTGGCTGGTCCAGGCGGTCAGCATCATCGCGGGAATCGCCGCCGCCGCAATCGCAATGATTCGCCGCCGCTGGTGGCTGCTCGGCCAGCTGGCCGTATACGCGGCGGTCAATCTGCTGATCGCGTTGCTGCTCAAAGACATGCTGCCGCGTCCATTGTTGATCAACACCGAATCAAGCACGCTGAATTCCGCGCCTTCCGGCCACACCATCATGGCCGCGGCCGCCGGCATCGCAATAACCTGCGCAGTGCCGCGCGTGTGGCGCGCTCTGACGGCCGTCCTCGCATGGGCGTACGCGATGCTGGTCGGCATGTCGGTGATCGCGGGCGGCTGGCATCGCCCGACGGATGTGGTGATGTCGCTGCTGCTGTGCGGCGGCGTCGCGCTGCTGGTGCTGGCCGCGTCGCGCACGTCCGGCATGGACGCGATCGGCGGCCGCGCTTCATCGCCGTCCATTCAGATCGTCGGCAGCGTGATGCTGACGGCCGGCGTGCTCGGCTTGCTGTATGCCGCATATATCGTGTGGCAGATTCAGCCGGGGCTGCTGCTGTCCGCGGAATGGACGCGGCATGGGGCCGCGGTTTCCGCGATGATCGCGGTGTCCGCGCTGGCGTCGCTGGTGTTCGGATTGGTGTTGTCGACACGTCAATTGACGGCGTCGCCGTTGACGAAATTGGGTCTGGTCGGCGCCCCGCCGGCGCCGCCGAAGCGTTGACGGCACACGCGACGGTTATCTTTGACCTTGTCGCATGAGTATGATTGCGTTCCAAGTGCAAGGAGAAGGAGCGAACATGGCTAACGGCAGCAAGCTCGTCATTGTGGAGTCTCCCACGAAGGCAAAGAAGATCGGGGGATATCTTGGCGACGGCTACACCGTCATGGCTTCGGTGGGCCATATCCGCGACCTTGCGCAGCCCAGTCAGATCCCCGCCGAAAGCAAGGCGAATTTCGGCAAGTTCGGCGTGGACGTCAACGACGGTTTCAAGCCGTATTACATCGTCGACGCCGACAAGCGCAAAACGGTGTCGGAGCTGAAAAGCGCGTTGAAGGACGCCGACGAGCTGTATCTGGCGACTGATGAGGATCGCGAAGGCGAGGCGATCGCGTGGCATCTGGTGCAGACGCTGAAGCCGAAGGTGCCGGTCAAGCGCATGGTGTTCCACGAGATCACGCCGGAGGCGATCCGCGCGTCGCTGGACAATACGCGCGATGTCGACGGCGCGATGGTCGACGCGCAGGAGACCCGCCGCATTCTCGACCGCCTCTACGGCTACGAGCTTTCCCCCGTGCTGTGGCGCAAGGTCGGACCAGGCCTTTCCGCTGGCCGCGTGCAGTCGGTCGCGACGCGCCTGATCGTGGAGCGCGAGCGTGAGCGCATGGCGTTTGTGCGCGCGTCCTATTGGGATGTTTCCGCCACGTTGACGGCTCCTGGCGCGGACGGCGAGGATGTCGACTTTGATTCGCGCATGATCGCGCTTGACGGCCGCCGCTTGGCCGCCTCGAAGGATTTCGACACGAAGGGCGCCCTGACCGAGGCCGCCTCCCGCGAAAACGTGTGCCGCCTTGGACGGGAGCAGGCCGAAGCCATTGCACAGGCCTTGCGGCATGCGCCGTTCACGGTGATCTCGATGGAGTCGAAGCCGTATCGCCGCCGCCCGCTGCCGCCTTTTACGACGTCGACATTGCAGCAGGCCGCAGGCAACCGCCTTTCGATGAGCTCGCGTCAGACGATGCGCGCCGCGCAGGGCCTGTATGAGAACGGCTATATCACGTATATGCGTACCGATTCGGTGACGTTGAGCCAGGAGGCGATCGCCGCCGCCCGCGACGCCGTCGCCTCGCATTTCGGCAAGGCGTATCTTTCGGATGCGCCGAAGCAGTATGCGACGAAGACTGCCGGCGCGCAGGAGGCTCACGAATGCATTCGTCCGGCGGGCGCGCATTTCCGTGATCCCGCGGAGTTGGCGACGCGTGTACCGGCCGACCAGTTGAAGCTGTACACGCTGATCTGGCAGCGCACTTTGGCCTCCCAGATGGCTGATGCGACCGGTTCGACGGCGACGGTGAAGCTGTCCGCTCCGGCCGAAGGCCATGGCGAGGCGCAGTTCCAGGCTTCCGGCACGGTGATTGAATTCCCGGGCTTCATGAAGGCCACCGGCGAAGGCCGTCGCGCGGCGAAGCCGGAATCCGCGTCCGAAGAGGGGAAGAAGGCCGTAAAATCCGCGGAAGACAATGCTTCGCTGCCGCCGATGAGCGAAGGTGATGTGCTATCGGCCGGCCGCGTCGGGGCCGACGGTCATGAGACGCAGCCGCCGGCGCGTTATACGGAAGCGTCGTTGGTCAAAACGTTGGAGGCCAAGGAGATCGGCCGCCCGTCGACGTATGCCAGCATCATTTCGACGATCATCGACCGCGGATACGTGTATGAGCGCGGCCGCGCGCTGATTCCTTCATGGCTGGCCTTCGCGGTGACGAAGCTGCTTGAGACGAAGTTCACGAAATACGTCGATTATGAATTCACCGCCGATATGGAAAACGGCTTGGATCGTATCGCGCACGGCGAAGAGACGGGCCGCGACTGGCTGACGCGCTTCTATTTCGGAGCCGGCGACGGCGTCGCGCAGTCCGCTGACGATGCGCAGGCCGGCCTGCAGCAGCATGTCGCGCAGTTGGGCGAGATCGACGCCCGCATGATCAATACGATTGAGATCGGCGACGGTCTGCGCGTTCGCGTCGGCCGCTTCGGCCCATATCTGGAAGATTCGGACGATCTGGACGGCGAAGGCAACCCGAAGCGTGCGTCGCTGCCCGATACGCTGGCCCCCGATGAGCTGACCGTCGCGGTCGGCCATGATCTGATCGAGAACCATTCCGGCGGCCCTCGCGAATTGGGCAAGGATCCGGCGACCGGCGGCACGGTCGAAGTGCGCAATGGCCGTTTCGGCCCGTACGTGGCGCTTGTTCCTCCGGCCGAAGCGGGGGAGGGCGCGGCCGCCGCGGAAACGTCCAAGCCGAAGCGCGGCGCGAAGAAGAACGCCGCCGATCGTCCGAAGATGGCGTCGCTGTTCAAAACGATGAACGCCGAATCGTTGACGTTGGAAGACGCGCTGAAGCTGCTGAGCCTGCCGCGCGAACTCGGTTCCTACGAGGAGGCCGACGCGCAGACCGGCGAACTGAACACCGTGACCGTGCAGGCCAACAACGGCCGTTACGGCCCGTACCTGACGAAGACCGGCGCCGACGGCAAGTCCGATACGCGCTCGCTGGGGTCGGAGGAGGAGATCTTCACCGTCACGCTTGACCAGGCGAAGGAACTGTTCGCGCAGCCGAAGTACGGCCGTCGCCGTGGCGCCGCGAAGCCGCCGCTGCGCGAGCTGGGCATGGACCCGGAAACGAACAAGCCGGTGACGATCAAGGAAGGCTTCTACGGAGCCTACATCACCGACGGCGAGACGAATCGCACGCTGCCGAAGCAGTACGCTCCGGAGTCGATCGAGCCCGCCGAAGCGTTCCGTCTGCTTGCCGAAAAGCGCGCCGCCGGCCCGTCCAAGCGTCGCGGCGCCGCGAAGAAGTCCACGGCGAAATCGTCGAAATCCGCAAAGACGGCCAAGTCCACGAAGGCCAGCGCCCAGGAGCGGGCGCGCGCCGACCGTCGCGCGAAGGTGAAGGCATTGGCCGACCAGGGCTGGGCGAACATGCGTATCGCCAAGGAGATCGGTTCCACCGCGGCCACGGTGAAAAGCGACGTCGACTGGCTGGCCGCAAACGAAGGATACGTGCGTCCCGCCGTGGTGCCCGCCCGCTGACGGCGCCGCGCTGAAACCGTACGCATTCGCCGTCGGTTTCACGTGAAACAACGAAACATGTGAAATGCGGCATGCGAGACACGACCGCCGGAGCGTCCGGAAGGGGAGAACACGATGACGGGTTTGTTCATTTCGTTCGAAGGCCTTGACGGCGTGGGCAAAACCACGCAGGTGCGCCGTCTGAAGAAATATTGCATAGAACAGGGCCGCGAAGTCGTGGTGACGCGCGAGCCCGGCGGCACCGCTTTGGGCAAGGCAATCCGTGCGATGCTGCTGCACGGCGTCGCTGTGCAGGACGCCGATCCGCAGAGCGCCGACATCGCGTCCCGCGCCGAAGCGCTGCTGTTCGCGGCGGACCGCGCGCAGCATGTGGCCGAGGTGATCCGCCCCGCACTGGAACGCGGCGCGGTCGTGATCACGGACCGCTATCTCGATTCGTCGTTGGCATACCAGGCCGGCGGCCGCGAGCTGACGCTTGCCGAGATCCGCGCTCTGAGCATGTGGGCCACGGCGGGTCTGCTGCCGGCGCGCACCTATCTGCTTGACATGGATCCCGCCGCCTCGCATCGCCGCCTGCATCGCGACGCCGACCGCATCGAATCGGCGGGCGATGACTTCCAAAACCGCACACGTCAGGCCTTCCTGGATCTGGCGGAGCGGGAGCCGGAGCGGTTCCGCGTCATCGACGCCTCCCGCTCGGTAAAGGAAGTCTGGGAAAGCATCCGCGCCGATCTGGACGTTGTGCTGGAGCAAACGCCGGTCGCGCAGGAATCGGAGTGCGCATCATGAGCGTCTGGGATTCCATCGTCGGCCAACAGCAGGCCGTCGGCCAACTGTCGGCGATCGCAAGCGGCGACCCCAAAGCGATCGCCCAATCATGGCTGATCTGCGGCCCTCCCGGATCCGGGCGATCCAATGTGGCGCGCGCATTCGCGGCGGCGCTGCAAAGCCCCGATCACGGCATGGGCGACGTCCCCACCAAAACGACGCAGCAGATCATGGCGGGCACGCATCCCGACGTCACCGTGCTGTCGACCAACAAAGTCACCATCGGCATCGACGAGGTGCGCGAGCTCATCGGCACCTCCGAACAGATGCCGGGCACCGCGCCGTGGCGCATCATCATCATCGAAGACGTCGACCGCATGCTGGAGCGCACGACGAATGTGCTGCTCAAGGAAATCGAAGAGCCCAGCGAACATGCGATCTGGCTGCTGTGCGCGCCGAGCGCGCAGGACGTGCTGCCGACGATCCGCTCACGAACGCGCATCGTCAATCTCGCCGTTCCTTCGAACCAGGCCGTCGCGCAATTCCTGCAAAGCGACGCCGGCGTCGACGGGAACATCGCCGTGCGCGCGGCGCGCCTCGCCGAAGGCCATATCGGCATCGCGAAGCTGTATGCGACGAACGAGCGCGTCCTGTCCGACCGCGACGAGCTCATCGTCGGCGTGCTCGGCCTACGGCGCGCGTCGGATGCGGTGCTGCTCGCCGGCGATCTGATCGATAACGCGAAGTCGCAGGCCGAAGCGGACGTGGAAGTGCAGGCCGCCGCCGCTGAGGCCGATTTCCGCCGCGTCAACGGCCTTGCGCCCGGCGACAGGATCCCGCCGAAGCTGCGCGGCGCCTTCAATGCGATCGCCAAAAAGGACGAATTGAAGCGGCAGGCGACCCGTCGCAGCCGCGACGTGCTGGACCGCGCATTGAATTCGGTGGCCAGCGTCTACCGTGACGTCGCGGTGCTGCAGAACAATGCCGAGGATTCGGTCGGCCTGATCAATTTGGAGAATCGCGCCGCCATCGTGGAATTGTCGGTGCGATTGACGCGTCCTGAAGCCGTGCAGCGTTTGGAGGACATCGCCACGGCGCGCCGTCGCCTCGCCGGCAACGGCAATCCGACATTGGTGTTCGAAGCCCTGTTCTGCGCGCTGATCCCGCCGTCGCGCTGATAGCGTCATGCGTCGGCGTCACCGGCGGCGGCGCATGACTCCGCGCCTATTGCGCGACGGTCGATCCGCGCACGACCAGCTGCGGGGGCAGCGAGATGTGCGCGGGATTCTCGGGGCCTGCCGCGATCAGGCGCAGCGCCTCCGAAACGATCTGCTCGAACGGCGGGCGCACCGACGTCAGCGTCGGCATCGTCGTCATGGCGATGGGGGAATCGTTGTAGCCGATGATGCGCACATCCTGCGGCACGCGCAGATGCAGCGCGTGCAACGCCACCATCGCACCGAACGCGATCGCGTCGTCCGCGCATACCAGCGCATCCGGGCGGGTCTCCGGGCTTTCCGGGCTGCCGTCCGGCGCGGTGAACAGGCGCATGGCGCAATCGTAGCCGCGCTGTACGGTGCGGTCGCCGAAGCGGTTCCAATCGGCATAGGTGCGCAGCCGGAAGGCGCGGATCTGCGTGTGGAACATGGCGAACAGCTCCGCCGATTCGAAGGAGATCTCCTTGCCGGCGAGATAGGCGACGGACCGCGCCCCCTGATCGCGCAGATGCCTAACGGACTGCTCCATGGCCGCGCTCTCGTCGATGCCCACCAGGGATGTGCGGAAGGAGCGTTGGCGGCCTCCGACCTGCACGATGGGCAAAGACGGCGCGTGCCGTTCCAGCACGTCGGCGAGATCGATGCCCGCCGCCGCGACGACGATGATGCCGTCCGCATGGCGTGCCGCCAAAGATTCGATGCGTTCGGTCTGCGCGTCCTGCGTGCCGCCGATGCCGAGCAGCAGCTGCTGCGATTCGACGTCGATGACGGGCTCCAATTCGTCGAGCAGCCGGGCGCTGAACGTTTCCGTGGCGCTGGGGATCACCAGGCCGATGGTGTTGGTGACGTCGCTGCGCAGCGAGCTGGCGGCATAGTTGACCGAATAGTTCAGCTCTTTTGCGGCTTCCCGCACGCGACGGGCGATATCGTCGTCCTTGGCGCGTCGTCCGGACAGCACGCGGGACACGGTGGCGGTGGATACGTTGGCCAGCGCGGCGACGTCGGTGATCGAGCTGGTGCCGCTTGCTTTGCCTGCCATGTGTCCTCCGGGGCCTGACGCTCGGGCGTGCGGGGAGGCCTGCGCGCCGCGATGGATGGTGGGGTCGGCGTGGAAAACGCCTTAAGCATTGTAGATGATTGCCGCGGTATGCGAAACGGCCGGGCGCCCGAAGGCGGCCTCGGCCGTTTCGCGAAGATGTCGTCGGGCCGTTCGATTATTCGGCGACGAGGGTGGCGATCAGGTTGTCGGCCACTTCGGCGGCGTTGGCGCCGTCCACGGTGATGGTGACGGTGTCGCCCTGCTTCACGCCCAGGCCCATGATGGACAGGATCGAATTGGCGGCGACCGGGGCGGCGTCGCCCTTGGCGATGGTCACGGTGCAGCCGGATGCGGTGACGGCCTGCGCGAACGTCGCGGCCGGACGTGCGTGGATGCCGACGGGATCGTTGATGACGGTGCTACGGGTTTCCATGGAAGCGCTCCTTTGAGTCATGGTGTCTGTGATTGTTTCCGGCTGCATTACGCCTGGGCGTCCAGCCGACTACAGCATATTATAGCATCGTCGCCGACATTTCAGAAATCGTTTACCCAAGTTGCATCAACGGTTTTATTGTGTATAATATCCAAAAGGCTGAAAATGATTTACCGGCGATGAAGTCGCAGAATCATGCAACTGCCACAACGTAACGGCCAGGGTCCGAAGCGGCGCCGGCACGGCCATGGCGAATCGTCGGCGAAACACACCAGACAGCAGCAAGGAGACACACACATGGACATCAAAGGTGTTGGCATCGGTCGCTCAATCGCAGTCGGACCGGTCATTCGCATGGCGGCCCCGCTGGCGGAACCGGCGGACATGCCGCGCGCGGACGGCATCAGCGCGGAAAACGAGATCGCCCGCGTCACCGCGGCCCTCGACACCGTCAACGCCGACCTGAACGCCCGCGCCGAAGCCGCCGCCAACGGCGACGAAGGCGCCAAGCAGGCCGCGCCCATCCTGCAGGCCATCGCCATGTTCGCATCCGACCCGGCATTGGCCGAATCGATCAAGAACCTCATCAACCAGGGCAAAACCGCCGAACGGGCGGTGCTCGAAGGATTCGCCGCCGTCGAAGACATGTTCCGCGCCATCGGAGGCTACCAGGCCGAACGCGCCGCCGACCTGCACGACGTCGGCCAGCGCGTCATCGCCGACCTGATGGGCGTGCCCGCCCCCGGTCTGCCGGTCAGCGACAAGCCGTTCATCCTCGTCGCCGAAGACCTGTCCCCGGCCGACACCGCGGCCCTCGACATGAGCAAGACCCTCGCCATCGTCACCTCCCAGGGCGGCCCCACCTCCCACACCGCGATCCTCGCGCGCGCCCGCGGCATCGTCGCGGTCGTCTCCGCCACCGAAGCGGAAGGCCTGACCAACGGGGAAACCGTCATCGTCGACGCCGCCCGCGGCGTCGTCGTCACCGATCCGAGCGACGAACAGATCGCCGCCGCCGAAGCCGCCAAGGCGCAGGCCGCCAAAGCCAAGGAGCTGCGCGGCCAGCCGGGCGCCACCAAGGACGGCGCCCGCATCCCGCTGCTCGCCAACGTCGGCAAGCCTGCCGACGCCGCGAAAGCATTGGAATACGGCGCCGAAGGCGTCGGCCTGTTCCGCACCGAATTCCTCTTCATCGGCAACTCCGAGCCGCCGAGCGTCGAAGAGCAGACCAAGGCCTACACCGAACTGCTGAGCCGGTTCCCCGGCAGGAAGGTCGTCATCCGCATGCTTGACGCCGGCGCCGACAAGCCGCTGCCGTTCCTGACCCCGGAAGACGAGCCGAATCCGGCGCTCGGCCTGCGCGGCCTGCGCACCCTGAAGGCGCACATGGACGTGCTGGAAGGCCAGCTCAAAGCCTTGGCCGCGGCCGACGCCGCAACCGACGCCGACCTGTGGGTCATGGCCCCGATGGTCGCCGACCAGTACGAGGCCGACTATTTCGTCAAACTCGGCAAGAGCTTCGGCCTGAAGAAGGTCGGCGCCATGGCGGAAGTGCCGTCCATCGCATTGATGGCCGACAAGGTCGCCGAAGTGGCCGACTTCGTGTCCATCGGCACCAACGATCTGACCCAGTACACGATGGCCGCCGACCGTACGCTCGGCTCCGTGGCCAACTATCAGACCGCATGGCATCCGGCGGTGCTGCGCGCCATCAAGTTGATCTGCGACGCCGGCAACGCCAAGGGCATGCCGGTCGGCGTGTGCGGCGAAGCCGCGGCCGACCCGGCGCTCGCCGTCGTGCTGGCGGGCCTGGGCGTCAACTCCCTGTCGATGACCCCGGTCGCCTTGGACGACGTGCGCGCCGAACTCGCCTCCGTCACCATGGACGAGGCCCGCGAACGCGCCGCGGCCGCGCTCGACGGCGACTTCTACACTCCGGCCGAATAGCCCACACGTCGCGGCGCGCAAGCCGAAAGGCCGCCCGGAACGATTCGGGCGGCCTTCGCCATGTCGCGTGATGGACGGGAGGGCGCGTGCCGCGTGACGATGGTGGATACTGGAAGCATGAGGATTACAGCTGATTTCACTGTCGTGCCCGACGCATACGCGAAGGCGGCGTCGCCTGAACAGCGCGTGGACGGCACTCCTGTCGTATCGTTCCCGTTCTATATCGATGACCTCGACCCGTCCGTGCGCTACCTGCACTGGCAGTTCACGGATCCGGATTCCATTCCGGTATGCGGCTTCGAATGGATCCATTGGTCGGTGGCGAATCTGCCGGTGGACGCGTTGATGTACGACTTCAACGATTCCCACGCGCTTGCCATCCCCGCCGATTTTTCGCGCATGCTGCCCGCGATGATCCCGGAGGCCGTGCAAGGACGCACGTCGGCGGCCTCCCGTTTCGTAGGCGGCGCCGATCCCGCGGTGACGATGCGATACAACGGCCCGCAGCCGCCGGACAAGGACCACGAATATTGCCTGCAGGTGTGGGGCACGGCGAAGCCGCTGCCGGGATTGAACCAGGGCTTCTGGCTGAACGAGTTGCAGCATGCGATTCGCGCGCTCGACGACGAGCCCGATCAGGGCGGCATGTTCGTCGTCGGAAAAGCCTGACCGCATACAAGACATTAAGTCCGAACATACGAGTATCCAAGCTTGTGTTCAAGGCCGCATGACGGCCGTCATATAAGGAAAGAGGAAACATACATGGCCTGCACCACGATTCTGGTCGGCAAGGACGCGAGCTATGACGGCTCGACCATCATCGCCCGTAACGAAGACAGCGCCAACGGCGAATTCAATCCGAAGCGTTTCATCGTCGTCAAGCCGGAAGACCAGCCGCGCAAGTACCGTGCCGTCATCTCCCACGTCGAAATCGACCTGCCGGAAGAGCCGATGCAGTACACCGCTGTCCCCAACGCCGACCTCAAGGAAGGCATTTGGGGCGAAGCCGGCGTGAACGAAGCGAACGTGGCGATGAGCGCCACCGAAACCCTGACCACGAACGAGCGCGTGCTCGGCGCCGATCCGTTCGTCGAACTCGTGCCGGCCAAGGGCGACCAGCCGGAGATCCCCGGCGGCATCGGCGAAGAGGACTTCCTCACCCTGGTCCTGCCGTACATCAAGACCGCGCGCGAAGGCGTGGAACGTCTCGGCGCGCTGCTGGAAGAATACGGCACCTACGAAATGAACGGCGTCGCATTCTCCGACGTGGACGAAATCTGGTGGATGGAAACCGTCGGCGGCCATCATTGGATCGCCAAGCGCGTGCCGGACGAAGCCTACGTGACCATGCCGAACCAGCTGGGCATCGACGAATTCGACCTCGAAGACGCGCTGGGCGAGCAGGAGAACCACATGTGCTCCGAAGACCTGGCCGAATTCATCTACGACAACCATCTGGATCTCTCCGTGGAGGCGACCAGCCCGTTCAATCCGCGCGACGCCTTCGGCTCCCACTCCGACTCCGACCACGTGTACAACACGCCTCGCGCCTGGTACATGCAGCGCTTCCTCAACCCGTACGACGAAGTGTGGGACGGCCCCGACGCCGACCACAAGCCGACCAGCGACGACATTCCGTGGGCGCGCCAGCCGGAACGCAAGATCACCATCGAAGACGTGAAGTACGTGCTGAGCTCCCACTATCAGGGCACCCCGTACGATCCGTACGGAAAGCTCGGCGACGAGCACACCCGCCGCATGTTCCGCACGATCGGCATCAACCGTCAAAGCCAGCTGGCCGTCATGCAGATCCGCCCGTACCGTCCGCAGGCCAGCCGTTCCATCCAGTGGATGGCCTACGGCTCCAACCCGTTCAACACGCTGATCCCGTTCTACCCGAACGTGAACACCACGCCGAAGTATATGGAAGACACCACCACGCGCGTCACCTCCGAAAACTTCTACTGGGAGAACCGCATCATCGCCGCACTGTGCGACGCCGCATTCTCCGACACCGCCAACGCCGTCGAACGCTACCAGCAGAAGACCGGCGCCATGGGCCACCGCATCATCGCCGAAACCGACGCGCGAATCGCCGAACTGTCCTCCATCATGGACGTCCGCGCCGAAGCGGCCGTCGAAGACGAATACGACGACGCGAACGGCGTCATCGACGTGCAGCCGATGGAACCGGACGACATCATCGCGGCCACCCGCAACGACGAAGTCCGACACATCCTGAACGAAGCCAACGAAAAGATGGCGACGTTCCTGAAAGAGGAAACCGACAACCTGCTTGATTCCGTGCTGTATACGGCAAGCATGAAGATGCGGAACGGCTTCAACCGCTCCGACTTCTAAACCCAAGACGCGCCCGCGACGGCCACCAGCCGAAGCGGGCGCGCTCGATATGCAGGCATGCGCAGGGCGATGCGGGGCGACGGAAAGCGCCGCAACGCACAGGCAAATCGCTGCAGAACGGCGCGCAGTGCCGGCAATCAGATCCCCGCGAACCAACATCCGACATCCCGATACAATGTTTTCGTCCTTGAGATGAGCAGAAAGGAACCCCAATGACCACCATTGCGGATTTCACCAGCCAGTATGGCCTGGTCCAAAAGATCGACGCCTTCGGATATCTCAACTATCTGAACAATAATCCGGACGCCCCTCGCAAACACGGCAAAATCGTGCTGGTCACGGCGGACACCCCGCTCAAGGCCTCCCGCGGCGAAGGCAAGACCACCACGACGATCGCAATGATCGACGCGCTGCGCGCCCGCGGCGTCGACGCCGCCGCCGTGCTGCGCCAGCCCAGCATGGGCATCACCGCGGCCGGCTCGAAAGGCGGCGCCTCCGGCGGCGGCAAGGCGTCCCTGACCCATCCTGAACTGATCGACTGGGGCCTGTGCGGCGAAATGGCCGCCATCGAAGCCGCGCAGAATCTGCTCGTCTCCTTCGCAGAAAAGGCCGTCGACGACGGCCTCATCGACACCATTCTCGTGCCGCGCGTCTCCGAAGTGCCGTCGCGCTCGCTGCGTCAGATCGCAGTCGACCGAGGCAAGGGCGACGTCGCCGAACGCGTTGTGCTGACCCCGACCTGCGAACTGATGCAGATCGTCGTGCTGTCCCGCTCCATGGGCGAAATCGCGGACCGCGTGTCCAAGATGATCGCCGGCACCAAGGACGGCAAGGCCGTCGCCTTCGGCGAATTCGTCGACCTGTGGCGCATCACCGGCATTCTGACCGACGCGGTCAAGCCGGCCAAAACCGAAACCGTCAACGGATCCCCGGTCTACGTGCACGGCGGCCCGTTCGCCAACGTCTCCATCGGCATCCCGACACTGGTCAGCGTGGAAATGGCATGCGCGCTGCATGACGTCGTCATCGTCGAAGCCGGCTACGGCGCCGACGCGGGAGCGCAGAAGTGGCTCGACATCGCCTGCCGCGAATACGGCGCGCAGTGGCCGTCCGCCGCGATCGTCGTGACCCGCGCCTCCACCTGGCGCGACGACCCGGCATTGTCCTGGCGCTACCCGTTCCATGTGCAGCGCCTGGAAGGACTTGATATCCCGACCTTCCCGCTGGTCAACCTGTGGGAAGGCGAAGACGATCAGGTGCCGGCATTGCGCGAAACCGCCAAGGAACTGAACTTCCGCGATCCGATCATCGGCAACCTGTACCGCGATGGCGGCGACGCGCTGGCCCCGCAGCTGGACGCATTCGTCGACGCCGTCGTGAACGGTTCGATGCCGGCCCAGCCGCATTCCCACCGCGGCATGGCGCTGGTCGAAAACGTGCGTTGGGTGGCCGAACACGCCTATGGCGTGCCCGTTGACCGCGTGGTGTACAAGGACGGCTTCACCGATTCCCTCGCCGAAGCGACCGCCCTGTGCGCAAGCGCCGGCATGAGCCTGAGCGATATGGCGCTGGTGGCCGTCAAGTCCCCGGCCACCATGACCGACAACGACGCCGCGCCCGAAGAGGAGCGCACCGTGACGATGAAGAAGGTCGAAGTGCACGCCGGCGCGGGCCTGGTGCACGTCAACCTGACCACGTCGCTGACCACGCCGATGCCGAAGATCGTCTGATCTGGTGGCGACAGCGGCCTAAAGGCCCAATCGCAAACGCAGAACAGCGGAACATAAGGGCTGGATGCGCGCCCGGCGCGCGTCCAGCCCGTTTTGCGTTCTACGCGCCGAGATACGGCAACACAGCAAGGACGAGGGGCGCATCAAATGCAGAAAAGGCAAAATGCACGAAAGTGTACGAAGATGTACGAAAGTACACGAAAGTGTACGAATGTATACCGAAGCGTGTGAATATGCATGAGAACGCATCAAAAAAGCCGATTCCGCATGACAATATGACATGCGGAATCGGCGCGATATGCGAAACGTGCGCTGAATCGGCGCGATTCAGCCGCAACAATCAGAAATTGCCGCCGTTCCAGCCCCAGTCGGTGGTGGCGGTGTAGCGGATGTACGTGCGGTCCTGCGGGATGCCCAGCTCGGACTCGAGCGCGGCCATGATCTGCTCGGTCAGCTTCTCCCAAGCGGAGCCCGGCACGGAACGGCCGAACACGTTGACCTCGACATATGCGGCCGGCCTGCTGTCGTCGCCGCCGAAATAGATCGGCATATCGTCTTCGAACGGGCACATCAGCCAGCCTTCGGACTTGCCGGGAACGGCGGTGATGGCCTTGCCGTAGGCGGCCTTCAAGGCTTCGCGCTGCTCCGGGGTGGTGGAGACGGAGACGTGGGTGTGAATGACGGGCATGATTCCTCCTTGTGTTGTCCGGACGCCTGGCCACGTGTCAAAGCGCCTGTGTTCAATGGTATGACGTGAGGAAACTGATTGAGCAACTTATGAAATTCGGCATCGTCGGTGTGATCGCGTTCGTCATCGATTTCGGCCTGTTGAATCTTTTCGTCGGCGTGTTCCACTGGCACAACGTGCTTGCGGCGACGCTGTCGTTCCTGATCTCGCTGGTGTTCAACTATCTGGCCAGCATGAAATTCGTATTCACCCACCGCGACGACATGGCCCGATGGATGGAAATCCTGATCTTCGTCGTCGCCGCGGTCATCGGCCTGTTCATGAACGATGCGATCATCTGGATCTCCACATACGGCATGAACCGGGACGCCTACAACACGCAGCATCTGGAATACATGATCCGCACCAACGCCGGCAAGCTCATCGCCACGGCGATCGTGATGGTTTGGAATTTCGTCATCCGCAAATGGCTGCTCGACAACACCCGCACCAATGCGATGAACCGTCTGAAGCGCGCCGACGGCCGTCTGACGCCGGAGGAGCTGGACGCCAAATGGGAGAACAGCTTCTCCCACAAGCTGGGCGTCTGGTCGCTGAAGCACACGCCCAAAGGGTGGCGCTGAACCGAAACGGCACGCGCATGTTGTCTCTGCCATGGCCAATACACTGAAACCATGAGCAAACATCGTGACCGCAATTGGGCGCCCGCGCCGGAGCCGCTGCCGGAAGGCGCCCACACCATCGACAATCACACGCATGTCGCCTCCGTCGTGCCGTTCTCGGAAGCGATGAGTCAGGAGGCCGTCCAAAAAGGGCAGGACCCCGTCCCCGTCTACAGCGTCGACGAATTATTGCAGCAGGCCGCCGCAGTGGGCATCGACGGCGTCATCGACTGTGGCTGCGAACTGCCGAATCTGATGACCGCGATCGACATGGCGCGCGAACATCCCGAAACCGTGCACGCGGCGATCGCCATCCACCCCAACGAATCCGTGCATCACGGCCATCGCGCGGTCCCCGGCCCCGACGGCCTGCCGGTGCGGTACCAGCCATGGCATGACGTGCCGTTCGACGAAGCCATGGCCGAAGTGCATCGCCTCGCGGTCACCTATCCGAAGCAGGTCGTCGCGATCGGCGAAACGGGCATGGACCTGTTCCGCACCGGCGAAGAGGCGAAGGACATCCAGCGTGAAGCCTTCCGCGCGCATATCGCGCTCGCGAAGGAGCTGAATCTTCCGCTGCAGATCCACGACCGCGACGCGCACAGGGACGTCATCGAAACGCTGCTGGCTGACGGCGCGCCCGAACGCACCGTCTTCCACAGCTATTCCGGCGACGCGGAAATGGGTGAGATCGCGCGCGAACACGGCTGGTATCTGAGCCTGTCGGGAACGTCCAGCTACAAGGGCAATGACGGAATCCGCGAATCGGCGCGCATCGTGGGCCTCGATCACGTCATGGTCGAAACCGACGCGCCGTATCTGACGCCGATGCCGTATCGCGGCCGTACGAACGCGCCCTATATGATCCCCTACACGTTGCAGGCGTTGGCCGACTATCTGGATCTGCCCGTCGGCGACGTCGCACGCGCGACCCGCAGCACGACGCGGACCGTGTACGGCGTCTGACCTCCAGTCTTTCCGGTCTCGTCGGACCGTGTCTTTTCCTCAAGTGACACGTGACGAGTAGGTAAAATGTCAGGATTTCGTTAAGATTGGCGTGAAAGGCTTTGATATCGTCGTACGACCAGAGCCGGGACGACGGATCGATGCATCCCATTGGAGGAAACGTTATGGCGGACGAGCCTAAGGATAATGAGCCCCTGTTGCGGGCTTCGGCCTACACCAATGCGCCGAAGGTGTCTCATCAGGTGATGACCAAGGAGGAGCGCAAAGAGCTCCTGAAGCTGCATGAGCAGCGTCAGCAGGAAACGGAGAAACTCGACAAGGCGGCGAGCCGCGGTGCGATCGGCCGCTGGTGGAGCCGACTGCAGAGCAGTCCTGACAAGGTCAGCCTCGCCATGTGCATCGTGGCGCTGGGCGTCGTGTACGGCGATATCGGAACCTCGCCCCTCTACACCGCGCAGGCCTTCATCTCCGGCCAGGGCGGTATCGCCAATGCGGACCGCGAAGCCGTTCTCGGCATGCTGTCGCTGGTGTTCTGGTCGATTACGCTGATCACCACCGTCAAATATGTGCTGATCGCCATGCGCATCGACAACAAGGGCGAAGGCGGCATCTTCGCGCTGTATTCGCTGATTCGTCGTTACGGCGCATGGCTGGCCATCCCCGCCATGATCGGCGGCGCGGCGTTCCTCGCCGACTCCGTGCTGACCCCGGCCGTGTCGATCAGCTCCGCGGTCGAAGGCCTCCGCACGCTGCCATTGTTCGAGAACATCTTCGAAGAGAATCAGCAGCTGACGATGATCATCACCATCGTCATCATCGCGATCCTGTTTTCCGTGCAGTCGCGAGGCACGGAACGCATCGGCAAAGTGTTCGGCTCCGTCGTCATGGTGTGGTTCGCGTTCCTCGCCGTCGTCGGCGTCATGAACTTGAGCCAGGACTGGTCCGTATTCGCCGCATTGAACCCGTACTATGGCATCAAATTCCTGTTCAGCCCGCATAACGCCGCCGGCGTCGCGCTGATGGGCACCGTATTCCTGTCGACCACCGGTGCGGAGGCTCTGTATTCCGACATGGGCCACGTCGGCCGCGGCAACATCTACTTCACCTGGCCGTTCATCAAGATCGCGCTCGTGCTGAATTACTTCGGTCAGGGTGCGTGGATTCTGGCCAATCAGAACAATCCGGAATATGCCGGCGTCGATAGCCTGAATCCGTTCTTCCAGATGATGCCGCCGTCCCTGCGCTATGTGGCCGTCATCCTGTCGGTCGCCGCGGGCGTGATCGCCTCGCAGGCTCTGATCACGGGCGCCTTCACCATGGTGTCCGAAGCGACGCGCCTCAACTGGATGCCGCATCTGCAGGTGCGCTACCCGGCCCGTACCCGCGGCCAGCTGTACATTCCGACCATCAACTGGGTGCTGTGCGTCGCCACGCTTGCCGTGCTGCTGATTTTCCAGGATTCCGAACATATCTCGTCCGCATACGGCCTGGCCTTGACTGTCACGATGGTCACGACCACGATCCTGCTGGCCGTGCATCTGTGGCATCACAGCAAGAAGGTGTTCGCGGTGGTGTTCACCGTCATCTTCCTGGCCATTCAGATCATGTTCTTCCTGGCTTCCATGGCGAAGTTCATGCATGGCGGCTGGTTCACGGTGCTGCTGACGCTGGCCATCCTCGCCGTGATGTACACGTGGATGGAAGGCACGAAACTGGAGCGCGCGCAGCGTCGTCACATGCAGCCCACCGACTGCCTGCCGGTGCTGGAGAAGCTGCATGACGACGCGTCGATCCCGCGCTTCGCCGACAACATCGTGTACCTGACGTCCGATCAGGAGATGAAGAGATTCGATACGGACATCTTCTTCTCGATCTTCGCCGACCATCCGAAGCGCGCCCGCGCATGGTGGGCGGTGTCGGTGGAGACGACGGACGAGCCGTTCACGCGCGAATACAGCGTTGAGAACTACGGCACCGACTACTTCTTCCGCGTGCGCATCCGCTTGGGATTCAAGGTTTCCCAGTCGATTCCGGCCTACCTGCACCAGATCATGAACGATCTGTCGAAGTCGGGCGAACTGCCGCAGCAGAAGTCGATCTACCCGAAGGTCGACGCCGATCCGAATATCGGCACGATCCGCTATGTGCTGATCCACAAGACGCTGATGCCGGATTCGAAGGTGTCTTCGCGCGGCGCGCTGTCGCTGAGCATGAAGTATGCGATCCGTCACGTGGCCGGCTCCCCGGTCAAGTGGTTCGGTCTGGCCGCATACAATCCGCTGGTCGAAGTGCAGCCGCTGTTCCTCGCGACCGTGCGCCCGCCGCGCCTGAAGCGCGTGTGAGTCTGCGGCGATCAGGCAAGGGGCCACCGCGGCCATTTGGATCGCCTGAAGCGCGTGAGGCTGCGGCCGTCGGGTGACCGAGGTCATTCGCCGGCATGCGTCGACTCGAAATAGGCGTTTGGGGTTGCGTCCGGTATGGGCGCAACCCCAAAACGTTATTGTTTCGAGGCTATCTTTCGATTGTGTGCACCTCATCTGGTCGGATGGGGTTTCCGCTTGTTGGAAAATCAAGGAAAACGACGGCGAAATGGCCTTATTTCGGAAGCGAGGTGCACGCTATCGTGAAATGGTCTTGAAAACAGGCGGAAAATGATTCGCGGCCGACCGGGACCGCGAACGCATGCCGATGCTGCGTGGAACCGTCCGATATGTTGCACGGGTTTTCGGGTCCATTCGGCCCGTTGCGCCGCCGGCGCGGCCTTACAATGTGCTGTACTGCAAGACTGCAGGTCGCTGCGCGGAAATGCGCGGGGCGGAAGGACATGAAGCCACGAAAGGCGCAGGTTATGAGCGGATACATCCCCACCCTTGACCAGGTTGATGAACTGCATAGGAAGATCGCGCCTTCTCAGGCCGCATACGATTTGGTGCACACGCATTGCGTCATCGTGGCGACGATTGCCTGCCAGCTGGTGCGTCGGCAGAATGCGCTGTTCATGCGCCGTTGTACGTTGCCGGCGGATGCGTCGGAACGGGTCGGCTGCCTGGCTGCGGGGAGCCGGCCGATGGTGCCGCCGACGGATGGGGTTTCGGGTGGCATGGTGCCGCCACGACTGCTGGACGAGCATGAAGTCCTGATCGGCGGTCTGCTGCACGACATCGGCACCTATTTTGTGCTGAAACATGACGGCACGGACGGCGAGCCGCTGAAATTCAGCAAGAAGAAGTACATTCAGCACGGCATCCGCGGATACCGGTATCTGATCGGCGAAGGCGTGGACGAGTCGATCGCGCAATTCGCTCGCAACCATACCGGCGTCGGACTGACGCGCGAGCAGGTCGCCGCGCAGGAATTGCCGCTGCCGTTGGACGATTACGTGCCGATGAATCTTGAACAGGAAACCGTAATGGTCGCCGACAAATACCACAGCAAGTCGGTGCCGCCGAAATTCCTCACCGTCGACGCCTACACCGAGCGCGCCGCCCGCTTCGGCGAGGAGAACCGCCGGCGTTGGCTCGACCTCGTCGAAAAATACGGCACCCCCGACGTCGAAGCCCTCGCCCGCAAGTACGACATGCGCCTGATCTGACGCCGTTTGGCGCGTGCTTTCGGCACGCGGTTCCGTTTTCCGTTCCGATCGGCGACGTTTCGTGGAGGCCGACACGCCGGTGCGCTCCGTGTCCCGTCGCAAAAAGGCCATTTTGCGACGGGACACGGAGCATAGGGGTGCGTTGCTATCCGCAGAACGTCGCAAAATGGCCTAACAGAACGTCAACCGGCGTTGCGCCTTGATAGAACGCTACAGTTCGTAAACGGTGTCCATGGTGTTGGCCACGGATTCGCGGTCGGTGACGACGATGATGCAGCGCTTGCCGTCCGCATCGCGCTTCAGGCCGCGCAGCAGATCCAGCACGGTGTCGGCTGCGGACGCGTTGGCGCAGGTTGTCGTCGCGTCGGTTGCGGTCGTGTCGGTTGCGGTACCGGCCGCATTGCCGGCGGCCGGGCCGTCTTCAAACGCGGCGGTCGGCTCGTCGACGATGATCACTTCCGCCTCGCAGGCCAGTGCTCGGGCGATGGCCACGCGATACTGGTCGAGCGCGCTCATCGTGCCGATGGCCACGCCGGACGAGACGGCCTCGAATCCGACCTTCTTGAGCAGTTCACGCGCGATGACCGGCTTCGGCTTGAGGAAGTTACGGTTGGACGCCTCCATCGCATACAGAATGTTGCTTTCCGCATCAAGGTCGGCGCGCACTGCGTAACGCTGCGGAATGAAGCCGATGCGATGCGCGAGCACTTCGATCGGCTCCAAATCGCGCAGGTTGACGCTTTTGCTGATCACGCTGCCGCTGTTCGGCATCAGAAGGCCGGTCATCACGCCAAGCAACGCCTGACGCGTTTCCGAATCGTCCTGCGCGACCAGCACGGCATACGTGTTCCCCTTATGGAACTGCAGTGACACGTCGTCAAGAACGGCGCGGCCGGTTTTCGCGTTGCTGACGGTCACATGTTCCAGTGCCAGCGTCGGATTGGCTTTCAGCGCGTAGCTGCGGCCGCCGCGGATCTCGCGGTCCAGGCGCGTCGAAACGGCGGTCGCCGCAGTGTCGGTGACGTCGTTTGAAACGGGTGCCTTCCCGTTTTCGGCGGCCTTGCCTTCAATGGCGTCATCACGCTGCAATGCCAGTGTTTCGTTGACCTTCTGCGCATTGTCGGCCGCGACGGAAGAGTCGTCGTCTGTGATGCCGTCATTTTCGGATGATTCGTTTTCCTGATCGGAACCATCGTTATCGATGACTTCATCGGTGGCGGCGTCCGCGCTGTCGTCGGAGCCGTCGTCGAAAACGAAATTGAAGGGAAGATTGTTGATGTCTTCCGCGTCGCTTTCGGTGGCGGCGTCGGCGGCGTCGTTTTCCGCGATGTCGCCGTCCGTGGTCTCAGCCTCGGCGGCGTCGACGTTTTTAGGATTGTCGAGCGTTTCCTTGTTCATCGTATCCTCGGCGGTGTCGTTGGGATTCTGCGGTTTCGCAGTTGCGTTGCGGTCGGTTGCGTTGCTGGTGGCTGCGTTGCGGTCGGCCACGTCGCTCTCGGTCGTATTGTTTTCGGTCATGTCGCTCACGCCTCAACCTTCTTCGAATCGGCCGTCGCTCCGGCGGTTTCGTTCTTTCCCGAACCGGCGGCATACGGCGCGAACAGGTCCGGGGTCGGATAGAACGCGACGCGCAGCGCGGCGATGATGCCGATGACGAGGCAGGCGGCCAATCCGCCCCACACGATCGGCCAGATCGAAGCGGAGACGGCCGCGGTCTCATAGCCGATTAGCGCGGCACCAAGCGGCTTGGCGGTCAACGCGCCGACCAGCAGGCCGATCGCTGCGGCGGGCAGCGTGCAGATCAACGTTTCCAACAGGAACTGGCCGCCGAGACGTCCCTTGGTCACACCGCAGACCAGCGCGGTGGCGATTTCGTTGACGCGGTCGCGGATCGCATGGCACAGCGTCAACGCGATCGCCGCGATGCCGCCGACCACCAGCATCGCAATCATCGCGATGCGCGTAGCGGAAGCCGCCTGTCCAAGCGGCGCGATCGACTCCTTGTAGGCCGTCAGCGACGGGGATGTGATCTCATATTTCGAATCGAGTTTTGAACTCTTCACCGTCGAGACGAAGGTGTCGTAACTGGATGGGCTCGGCAGCGAGAAGACGATGTTCAGATCGGGCTTGGCCCAGCCCGTCGCCGCGGAATCGTCGAGTGAATTGGTGGCGAACGTGTAATACGTCGTGTATATCACGTTATCGCGGTTGTCCTTGGTGTACGCGGCGTCGTCGCCGTATCCCGCCGGCGCGTCGCCTACGTATTCGTAGACGCCGCGAACGGTCATGTCATAGGTTTTCGAAGTGTCTGTCGGGTGGCCGACCGTGATCTTGTCGCCGACCTTCAAACCGTTCGCGTCGGCCAATTCCCGTGAAATGAGCACGCCGTTGTCGGTGCCGCCCGAATACTTCAGATGCTTGCCGTCGACCACCTTGTAATCGCCGTACGGATTGTTGTTCTGCGCGGCATCCAGCGTGTAGAAGCTCTGCAACGTCAGTTCGCCGCCGGTCTTGTCGGCGTCCTCGTCGCCGGACGCACCGATCGCGGTGACGGAATCGCTTTGACGCACCGGAATGGATTCGGCCAGCGTGTATTCGAACGTCACTCCCGCGTTCTGCACGGCGGCCGCATAGGTGCTGTATTCATCCCAGGTCAGGTAATTGTCGGTGTAGCCGTCGTCGGCGCCGTCGCGCTTGGCCTGCGTCGCGGCCGTGGGGCGGATCTGCGCGGTCGCGCTCTGCGACTGGTAGTCGTCGTTGTTGGCGACGTCGTTCCTGTGGATGACGGCCAGTCCTACGGTCGAGCCAAATGAGACGAACAGGGCGATGAGGGCCGTGAAAACGCCGTACCATTTGTGGCGTTTCAACGCAGCCCACGCGTTCTTGAGAACGAACATGCTACTTCTCCAGTTCCCTTCTTGTTCACCGGCGTCACGGCCGGCGGAGTGCAGTGGCCGGGACGCGACACAGCAAGGCGCCCACAGCAGGCAGCCGCGTCCCGTAAACACCATCATTATCGCTTTATGTGTATGTTTTCTTGCGCATTACTGTTATACCCCTGCGTGAAATCTGAATGTAGCCTGAAAACGATGGGTGGATGTCGGGGCGAAGGATTCGCCGATCGATGTTCGGCGAACGGCGTTCGCGAGGCGTGCGCCGAAAGCCTTTGCCAAAGATATTCACAGAAATTCGATGACTGTTGATAAGTCGTCGCTCATCCACAAATCCACAGATTTTCCGAAACGGATGGCCCCGCCTTGCGCCGTCGTGCCACAGTTGCGAATACGCGATATCGGATTTCGCAGAAAGGACACAAGATGGGCACGTCATTTGCAATGGACAATATCGGATTCCTGCAGGCCATCAACCAGCTTGAACGCCGCTTCGATGAAGTGGTCTCGCCTGATTCCGCCGCGGCGGCGACGGATGCGGTCGATGACGACTTTGGCGGCGACGCCGGCGGCGGATCCGGCGACGTCCGCTCCGACGGCACGCGCGATCCGCTCGACCCTCGCCTCTACGGGCTCGCCCGCGACATCTTCGGCAATACCGCGTGGGCGCTCACCATCGACCTCGCCAGCATCTCCTACGACACCCAGCTCATCGGCGTCTGCCGCGACTTTCTGCATGGCTGCGCGGCCGTCGTGCGCAAATACGGCATCAGCGTATGGCTGTACGACCTGATCAACGACTCCGCGATCGCCGCGTTCACGGGCGAGCCCAGCGTCCGCATGCCGATCTGCATCCGCATGCGGCATCATGTCGATATGATGCGCCGTTTCCATATGCATGGCATCCAACGCTACGGCACGCACGAGCAGCTTGAGGCGGATATCTGGGAGCACGCGCGGCAGATGCACCGTCTTGGCGCATACAGTCTGCTGCGGTGGGGCGCGGGGGAGCCGCGAAGCGCGCCGATCGCGCTCGCATTGCTGACTGATTCCGGCATGGGCATGTGCATGCTGCGCGAGGATTCCACGGTGCTTGACGTGGGCGCCGCGCCGGATATGCGATACCGCCGCATCGTCGACTATCTGAAGGACCTGCGCGCACAGGCGGATCTGGATTATGCGCGCTCCGTCGGAAGCGCGGGCGTCGTTCAGACGCTGCCTGACCGCATTCCGGGATTCGCCGGCATCGACGCGCGGTATGTCGCCGATGCCGCCCGTCTGATACGCGCCTACCGTGATCTGTGGAACGTGCATGTCGAACGTGCGGATGATGTGCTTGCCGATATCGAACGCGACCGCGCGTTGCCGCGCGTGCCGCTGTGGGTGAACGTCGTCCACTTGCGCGACCTGGCGTATTCGCTGATGGGCACGTCGCTGTCGGCGGATCTGGTGCAAGGATTCGAAGACCATGACGCTGCACGCTTCGAAGAGGGCGTGCGCAGATTGGAACGTATGGCCGATGCGGTACGCGAGCATGGCCTGGTGATGCTGCCCGGATTGCTGCTGGAGGAGCAGGAGCCGCCGGACACGCCGCAGTCCGGCGGCTTCCGTTTGGACGAGTGGGGGAACGCCCAACGCGCCTACGGCAGAATGGGCGAAGACATGGCCGCGGTGATGCTGTATCGTATGCCGGACGAAGATCTGGCGCGTCGGTGCGCGCTTCCTTTGGTGACCTGCGATACCGGCCGCTACGCGAATGCGATCGAGCCGTTGCTGTCCGGCGACTGCGCGCGCCGGCAGGACGAATTGGAGCGTTGCGCGGTCGGTCTGTAGGACGGTGCGGGCGGGGCTGCGCGCATGTTGAATGTTTCGCTACGATGGGCAATGTGAAATTCCAGAATCTTGCGAAACGATATTCCCTGCCGGTCTGTTCCATCATCGGCGTCGTCGCCGCATTCGGCATCGTGCTGGCATGGTTTCCGCACAGCGCCGACATGTGGCGGTATCCGCTGCATCAGATCGATGCGCCGGCGCATTACTATTTCATTCGCAAGATCCTGGAGGAAGGCGTCGGCGCGGCGACCCGCCTGTGGCCGAACGACGCCTACTATCCGCCCATGTTCCACCTGATGGCGGCGGGGCTGATCAAACTATGCGAAGCGTTCGGCGTGACGGTGAACGTGTACGCCGCGCTCAACATCGTCTGGCTGGCCACATCCGGAATCGTATGGCCGGCCGGCATGCAGCTGTTCGCAAGCTATTTCACGCGTCGCGTCGACGGGAACGTCGGCGCCGATGCGGCCGCGGGCGGCGGCGCTGCGGGATCCTCCGCCGTACGGTGGCGCCCGTTCTCATGCGCCATGGCCGTCATCGTGCCGGTGCTGGCGGTGTCGTCGGCCTGCCATCCGTACCGCATGCTTGCGGCCGGCCCGCTGATCGCCTACGGATTGGCGACGTCGTTGCTGCCGTTCTGGCTGTATGTGACCTTGCGTCTTTTCGACGCGATCGGCGAACGGCATGATGTCGTGCGCTGGCTGATCGCCACGATAGCGGTCGGCGGCATCTGCCTGTTCGCGCATCCGCGCATCGCCTTCACCTGGCTGCTGCTGATGGTGCCGTTCGTGCTGCTGCGCCTGCCCTGGAAACTGATCCTCGGCATGATCATCGGCGTCGTGGTCTGCGCGGTCGCGTTCTTCTTCTTCATGGTCGCCACATACAAATCAGACCGATACCTCGATCCCGGCAGCTGGTTCCACACATATGTGCCGAATCGCACGGTGCCCGACGCCCTGCGCGTGTTCTTCACGACATTCATCGACGGGCCCGCCGGCATCTTCATGGCCGTCGTCGTGGTCGCATCGATCATCATCGGCACCGTCATGGCGATACGGCCGACCATATTCGCCGCCCAATCTGCAGACGATGCCTCCATCACGCCTCGCATGCTGCGCAAGGACGCGGTCTCCCTGCTGCTGGCCTGCTTTTTGGTCGGTCTGGTATACGTGTGTTCCACGTCGTTGACCGGATGGTTCCCCAATATCGTGGCCGCAGCCTGGTATCGCTCCGAACCCCGCCCATTGACGATGATCCCATTCGGCACGCTGCCGCTGATCGTATTCGCGGCCTGTGCGTTGGCGATGCTGCGCGGCGGCAGCGGTGACGCCGGCTCCGCCATCGCCGTGCGTAAAGGCATGGTGATCGTTGTGTTGGCCGCGCTCGCGGTAAGCTGTCAAATCGTCAATCCGACGCGTGACGAGCTAAGCGCAGGCATTCTCAATAACGTCACTTTGACCGACGAGCAGCCTGAAGAGCAGCTGACGACGACGAAATACGAGATCCTGAGCGATGTGGCGCAGCAGGTAGGCTCCGAAGCGACGGTCATCTCCGACCCGTTGAACGGATCCATGTACGGCATGACGATGTTCGGCACGAATATGCTGTATCCGATCTACAATCCGATGGCCGAAAAGAACGGCGCGATCTTCGGTGAAGTCGAGCGCGCTTTCGATTCGGGGGATTCGAACACGCTGCTGACCACGGTCTGCCCGATCAATCCGGAAGCGCCGACGTATTTCCTGAGCATGGGCCCGCAGGCGCCCAGCCTGCAATTGTTCACGTTCAAGGCCCAGTATGATCCGTTCCACAAAACCGAACTGATCGACCAGTACGCCGCCGACGGCACCATGACCAAAATCCGCGACTACGGCTCCGTCGGCGACTACGCCTCCGGCTGGGCCCTCTACCGATTCGACTGCGGCAGCATAACCCAGTGAGCGCGGCGGTCGATGGCATGCCTCATTCGACGAGGTGGTACACGGTGTCGTCGGTCGGCGCATTCGACGTGCCTTCTTCGGACTTCGCGTCCGTTTCCGTATCGTTAACGGCGGCTCGTCTGGAATTCGGCGCATCCCAAGGAATGGGCTCATGCACCGGATAGTAGGCGTTTTCGGCGGTTGGGGCGGTGTCGAAGGGAATCGGCTTGGAACCCGGCGACGGCACATACGGCCGGAAGCGGCGAAAGCGCAGAAGGCGGCAGGTCTTTTCCCGTGTCGTGGCATCAAGGGTGCCGCGGGCCGGTCGCTTTGGTCATGCGCCTGAGACCGCTGAATTTTGCACTGAATTTGCACTGAATTTTGCCAGCTAAAAAATTCAGTGCAAATTCAGCGTATTTCAGTGCAAGGCAATCGGCCTCAGTTTATGGAAACGCTGTGGAATCCCTTATTTCGCACGGGCATAGCAGGTGCGCTTTCCATGTCCGACGGTTTGCAATTTTCCGCCTTTAACAAGTTTGGACAACTGATAGTATGCTTGATTGGCGTCGATATGCAGCAGTTCCATAACATCGGCTTTTGTAATGCAATTCTGTTCTGTCGCCAACTTCATGATGAGTTCAGGCCATCGAATGCGATCGATATCTGTCTGACGTACATATTCGATGGTTTTGCCACTACGCTTATATACTTTGGGGCCCAAAGTATATGTTCTGCGAACGCCGGTGCCCGAAGCCTCGATCAAGCCGGATTCCGTAAGCTGGCCAAGCATGGCGCGAAGACGCTGCTCGTTCATATCAAGAGAAGTATGCAAGGATGCGAATGTGCAACGCCGCTCGTTCTTAAGCATATTCAGGATCAGCAATCCGTTGATTGGCATTGCTTTGCCGGTGCGTTCCTGCTCTTCGGCGAGCATTTGTATGAACGCAGGGTCGGGCGCGCTCCGCTGCAAATACACGGACACGTTGCGCTCTTTCGAAGCTTCATAATCAGGAAGCGGACGTCCATAGTGCAAGGATCCTTCATAAATGCGATCAATGCCACGCCCGGTACGTTCGGCCAATCCGCTTCGTTTCAGCGCGTCCATCAGGCAGGGATTACGTCCATGAGGCTCTGCCGTGAGTAGATTGTGAATGTTGATGCCTTCCACAAAGCCTCCGGGATTGGCGATGGTCAGACCGTCATCATCCAATTGCACGCGCACGCGCCCGAGCAGCGTGTAGTCACGGTGTCCAAAAGCATTGACCAGCGCTTCTCGGAATGCCCTGTGGTCGAAGTCCGGCACCATTGTCGAAAACAGTCCGACGGTCACTTCAACATTCTGATTCCATGGCGTGAACATATCATAGATCTGTTCGATGGCTTTCAGCAGTGGACTGCAATAATCCTGGTTGACCTTGATATCTGTGCCGGAAAGCACCTGAAAAGACACGCGATGCGTCGGCACAAGGCGTTTCAGCGACGATTCTTTACCCAATAGAAGCAGGCCCGTCAAAGTTGGCATGGTCTTACCGTCGACGGTTGTCGTCAATTGCAGGGATTGCTCGAGCTCCTCATCGGTCAGTTCCAGCAGATTGCGGTCGCTTGATTGATAGGTGTCGATGATGCGACGTAGTCGCGCGCGTTCAAGTGGATCGAAATCATCGCGCGTCGCGTCCGGAATTGGCTGGGCTGAAAAATCTAGTCGTCCTAAGTCGGACAGTCGTGTGGCGATTTCGTACGGATACATCGGCACGCTTTCCGGGGTGCCGTCCACTTTCATGCGCCGTCGTAATACTTTACCGGATTTTGTTGAGGTGACGCTGCGTGATTTTGGCACGTCGATTTGCATTATAGGCGTTTCGGGAGTTCCGACGATTTGCGCGCGTACGGAGATTGGCGGAACCGTGCGATTGGCGATCATTGCGGACAGTCCGATTGTGTCCTGATGTTTTTTGTGCAGGCCGGTTGGTGTGCCATCATCTTCGACGCCTAGATAGACGGTGCCGCCTTCCGAGTTTGTCAGCGCCACGATGGCGTCGAGCAGATCGTCGTCCGGCAGGCATTTCAGATCGCTTTTAAATTCCTGCGACAGTGTTTCTTTGCCGTATTCGTGCGTCATTGCAGGCTCCAATTCCTCTGTAAGTTTACTGATGCACTGAATTTTACACTGAATTTGCACTGAATTTTTTAGCCGACAAAATTCAGTGCAAATTCAGCGTATTTCAGTGCAATGGCCGCCGTTTCTGATTCCCATGCTGCCGCTGGTTACGATGAAAACCGCCAGCAATGTCCAAAAGTGCCGTTTTTAACGGGACCACTGCGCAAAAGCGGACGTTTCAGGCATCTTAAACGTCCGCTTTTGCGCAGTGCCTTCGTGCAGGATGGCGGTTTTGGACGTTCGCAAGAGACGCAAACACAAGGAAGCCTGAAATCCGCTGTGGCCTACATCCCCCTATATGTCAGCACTTTGTTGCCTGCGTCGGAATTCCGCCGTTTCGGAAAGCAAAAAGGGTTTCCGGAAATCTCCGAAAACCCTGCTGGCGGAGGATACGAGATTCGAACTCGTGAGGCTGTTACACCAACACGCTTTCCAAGCGTGCGCCATAGACCACTAGGCGAATCCTCCATTTGTTTTCCGCATGGAATCTTGCGACACCCGCAGACAACTCGTTTAAGATACCTCAGATACGGGAAAAAATGAAATTCCGCGTGTCGCACGCATATTCGTAGCTGAGTTTCGCGGCATATCGACGGCATGTTCACGGGCATAGTGCATGGCACGACGATGTTGTTGATAATTGGTAAGGGATGCCGGATTGCGGCATTACGCCGCCATTGCTCCGCCATATACTGATACGTTGACGGTACGCCGAATAGAAGGCTGATTTTGCCGGAATGCGGTTGGCGCAGGGCTTGCGCACAGCCAATATCTGGGCAGGTATGCAAATACGGGAAACGGAGAGGACACTATGCGACATCGCAATGTTTCGACCATGGTCACGGCGATTGCCGTATCCGCTATAGTGCTGGGATTGTCTGCGGCGCCCTCTTATGCGTTGCGTGACACGATAGTGGATGCCGGCAACGCCTCTGCAGGCAATTCCGATGTGACGATGGCGAATTCGTTGGGAAACCAGGAAATCGCAGATGATGCCGCGATGCCGGATAATCCGAATGTCGACCTGCCGGAAACCTTGTCGGAGGATATTCCGGACGATGCCGTATTCGTTTCCTCCGATCTGGTGGCGCTGCCTTCCGGCGAAGTGCAGGATGCCGTCACGGGCGAGGCCGTCACCGATCCGGAATTGGTGGGTACGCAGGAAGCGCCGGCCGATCCTTTGGCGAAGACCGATGGCGAATCGTTCATCCCGGTATCTGCAGACGAAGTGAAATCATCGATGATCGACGTGTACGGCGAGGACGCCGTCACAGGCAATGCGGACAATGATGCGGAAGACGCCGCAGAAGAGGACGTGTCAAATAATGAGGCGGCCAATGATGATGCCGTTGTAGAGCCGGCATCGTTTGGCGGCAATCAATACGGCGCATATTGGGGCACCTACAATGGCACGAAGGCTTTCTTCGAAAGCGGCGGAACACTGTTCGCGCAGCAGGCGAAAGGCGTGATCGACGTTTCCGTATGGCAGGGCACGATCGATTGGTCCGCGGCAAAAGCGGACGGTGTGGAAGGCGCGATCATCCGCATCGGGTATGGCGCCGGCAATGCCATCGACGCGCAGGCGAAACGTAACGTGAGCGAATGCAAACGCCTCGGCATCCCGTTCGGCGTGTACCTGTATTCCTACGCCGATACCGCAGCGTTGGGAGCGGAAGAAGGCTCGGATACCGTGCGGTTGTTGAAGGAAGCCGGCGTCAATCCGGGAGATTTGAGCTATCCGGTGTATTACGACCTCGAAAAGTGGACGTGGACCGGGCATACGCCGCCGACCAGCCCAAACGTGTACGACGGCATCGTGAACGCCTGGTGGGCGAAGCTTACGGCAGCCGGATACAACAATCTGGCGGTGTATTCATACACCAGCTACCTGAACGGCCCTCTGAACAGCAGCAACATCCACTCCAAAACACAGTGGGTGGCCAGCTACGGCGCCCGCACCGGATTCAACTATTCCACCAACTATCGCGGCTGGCAGTACACATCCGCCGGCAGCGTGAAGGGTATTTCCGGCAGCGTGGACATGAATGCGTTCGGGTATAGGACGGCGGTGAATAATGGCGGTGGCAATGGCGGCGGTTCCGCACAGGGGCTCGACGTTACCGTCTTGCCGAAAGTGTCCATTCCCAACGGCAAGTATTACATCAACGCGTATGCGAAGGATTCCTCCAGCGTTGACATTTCCGGCGGCAGCACGGCAAACGGCGCTCGCACGCAACTGTATTCGTACAACAATTCCGGTGCGCAGCAGTTTGCATTCACCAAGCAGACGGACGGCAGTTATGTGATTACGAATGTGAAATCCGGGAAAGCCTTGGATGTGCTATCGGCGACGCCAGGGAACAATGCGATTGTGCAGCAGTATGACGTCAACGGCACGTTGGCGCAACGCTGGTTTTTGAGGGATGCGGGAGCTGGCTACTATATCCAATCCGCGCTGGGAAATTGGGTTTTGGATATCAATGGTGGAGTCACTGCTGATAAAACCAGCATTGCTTTGTATACGCCTAACGGGTCTGGAGCACAGAAGTTTCTGATATCGTCGGCGGACGTTTCCATTCCGACCTCAACCACTGTGAAAATCGCATCAGGGTTGAATTCGAGTCTCGTAATGGATATCACGGGAGCTTCTGCGGCCAATGGTGCGGCGGCCCAACTGTATTCGTGGAATGCCACGAAGGCACAGCTGTATCGCTTTAGGACAGTGGGCAATGGCGTATTTCAGATTGCCAGCGAGTCTTCCGGCAAGATGGTTGAAGTGGCAGGCGGATCGTTGAATAACAGCGCATCCATCCAGCAGTACTCCTCTAACGGTACTCAGGCGCAGCGGTGGCTTGTCCGTTCCGTGAACGGACGAGTTGCTTTGCTGAATAGTAAATCGAATAAGGCGATTGATGTTCCGGGAGCGGATGCTCGTTCCGGCGTTGCATTGAAAACATATTCCAGCAATGGTACTGCGGCGCAGCAGTGGGTGATTTCCGAAGCGAAGACGATGCGTGATACGTTGAATGATTTGGCTGCGGCGCACAAGAATGACTTGAAGGATGGAACTTATTCGATTGGCAGTGCGCTGAAGGCTTCCATGAAGCTGGATATATCTGGAGCTTCCACTTCCAACGGAGGTAACGCGCAGCTTTATCAGTCGAATAATACCGATGCGCAGGTGTGGAACGTATCTCATGATGCGAAGGGATACGTGATTCTTTCCAATGCTAACTCGGGCAAAGTGTTGGATGTGAGCGGTGCATCCACTTCGTCGGGAGCTAATGTGCAACAGTATTCTTCCAACGGCAGCTGGGCTCAGCGTTGGATCGCCGTAAAAAATTCCGATAATACTTATACGTTCTATTCGGCTTTGGTGGAGAATTTGGTGTTGGACGTCAGCGCAGGCGTCGCCAAGAACGGTTCCAATGTGCAAATTTATTCGTCTAATTCCACTAAGGCGCAACGTTGGCAGGTGAAAACGACGACCACTAGGCGCCAACGGCTGAATGCTCTCGCCAAAGAGCATAAAAGCGATGTGAAAGACGGCGTGTATGTGATTGCATCTTCCGGCAATCAGAATATGGTCCTTGATGTTTCTGCCGGCTCTGTTGCAAGTGGAGCGAATGTGCAGCTGTATGCTTCTAATGGGACGAATGCGCAACGTTGGCGAATCACACATGATTCACAGGGGTATGTGACCATGACGAATGTCGGGTCCGGAAAGCGTCTGGACGTTAACGGCGGGTCCGCTGCGAACGGTACGAACATACAGCAATACGCGGCGAACGGAACTTGGGCGCAGAAATGGATTGCGATTCAAAATGCGGACGGCAAAGTGACGTTGCAATCCGCGCTGTCTGAGGATTCGGTGTTGGATGTGGCCGGCGGCGTTTGGCGTAATGGAACGAATGTGCAGCTGTACGGTTCGAACGGGACTGCAGCGCAACATTGGACTATGCGATGAGTAGATGAATGATTTGAGGGTGCGGTTCTGAACTGAACCGCACCCTCAAATCATTTTCAGGCTTCTTCTGGTTACTTGCGATTTGTATGCCTATATATATATGCGAATTTATTAGTGTCGACGATGAATGTTTTGCGGTTGTTCTTTGCGATGACATCTAGTAGTATTCCGGCAACGATGAGCAGCAATCCGGCGACGATGAGCATTACGGATCCGATGAGTGTCGGGAAATGTGTTACAACTCCCGTATGCCAGAATTCAAACATTACAGATAGTGTCAGAATAAGTCCGATAAGGCCTACAATTAGACCGGAAATACCGAAGAACGGCAGCGGTTTATATTCGCGAATCATGCGGAAAATCGTGGACATGACTTTGATGCCGTCGCCAACGGTGTCGAGTTTGCTAACGGAACCTTCGGGGCGATCACGGTACTGAATAGGAAGCTCGTACAGTCGCAGATTGTTGTTCAGGCTGTGGATTGTCATTTCTGTCTCTACCTCGAAGCCACGAGAAAGAACAGGATAGGTCTTGACGAAGGCAAAAGAGAATGCGCGGTATCCAGTCATGATATCAGTGACATGCGCTCCGAAAAGGCCGTTGATGGAACCTCGTACCAGACGATTGCCGAAGTTATGGAATGGTCTTTTGTTTTCCTGGAAATATGTGGAGCTGAGACGATCGCCGATGACCATGTCATAACCTTCAAGAATCTTTTTCACCATTTCCGGAGCGGCGTCGGCTGGGTAAGTATCGTCTCCGTCGGCCATGATGTACACGTCGGCGTCAATATCTTCAAACATGGCACGGATGACGTTGCCTTTGCCCTGCCTCGGCTCTTTGCGGACTACTGCACCTTCGGCGGCAGCGATTTCAGCGGTTCGATCCGTGGAATTGTTGTCATACACATATACGACGGCGCTGGGGAGTGCGACGCGGAAGTCGCGTACTACCTTTCCGATGGTTACTTCTTCGTTGTAGCAGGGAAGCAGCACTGCAATTGTGGGCTCGGAAATCTCAATTGACATACGCATCACTATAGCGGATTCGTTTCGCATGTGTGGAAACACTTAATTTTTAACAGGCAAGATGGCTTTTGACATCCAACGTGATGACTTAAAGAACGATGAATGCCGCATGTGTGGTTGCGACATATACGGCATTAATTTGTCTTATGCTGGACCTGTGTTAAAATTTAACAGGGTTAATTCGTTATTGTCTTAGTGGTTTCCTGTTGCAAGATAACGTATATTACTTAGGATTCTTGTACGCTGTGATTTTTCTATGCTTGCATCATTAGTCCTCTTTGGCGAATATGTTGTGATGTTGATACTGCGACATGGTAAGTCTAGTGATAAAGTGGCGATGGTTGCTTTATTACCATGACAGGTGGTTTTGGCATGGTCTCGATTTATACGAGCCAGGTACAAAATTGGTATTTTTAGAATAATAAATTGTTTGAAAAGTTGGAAGTCGGTGATTAGTAGCTTGATTAAAGCAAAAAATTATTTGGAGGGTGGGCTTCTCCGAAATTTGGTGATGCCGGCGGCTGTAGGTATTGCTTTCGTACTGTTTTTTGAATTGTTTGTTTTTAATTTGCCTTTTTGGAGCACAAGAGATTCGCAATCGGAATCTGTGTCCGCATATTCATTAGGCGCAGGAATGGTGCGCGACGATTCGGGAACTCTTGTTATAGAAAATAGTCAAGAGGAAACATATGTTGAGATAAATGTCAAGCAAAAGATTGAGTATTTGTATCTTGATACGGGAGATGCGCTTGAGGATAAAGACATACAATACAAGGTTTATACCCAACAAGTAGGTAATACAGGATGGTATGGTGGAGACTCTCAGCGTACTTTGCCATTAGCTGTTTCCGGTGGTCGATATGTTCATATCAATGGAAATGCTGACGGGGTAAGACTGGATTTCAGTGGGGACACTGGAACAGTAATTCCGATAAAGCGGATTATTGTAAATCCAAGAATTCCTTTTAGAGTGGATGCGATACGGGTTGCAATCATGCTGTTGAGCGTGCTGCTGGTTGTGATGTTCCGGCCAAAATCTCCTTTCTATAGAGTGCAATTGTCTTCGTCAAATAGAATTTTCAGTGCGCAAGGTGGGCTTTTCATCGGGTGCGTTGCAGTACAAGCGTTGGTTGTACTAGGAGTTTGGTGCGCGTCTGGTGGATCTTGGTCTATGGATGCATGGCCGAAGCAAGCTTTCGCATTTACGAAAGACTATGACCAGTATGCTCGATTGGGTGATGCTTTAATTCATGGCAGACTCTCGTTAGATTTGCCCGTTGCTGACTCGTTGGCTGCAATGAGTAATCCATATGATTCAGATTTACGGGCTATAGCCAGCAGTGAGAGCAGTACCCCTATTTACTGGGATCATGCGTTCTTTGAGGGTAAGTATTATACTTATTTCGGTGTGGTTCCGGCTATTTTATTTTTTGTACCGTACCAAATTTTGACAGGCAGCTGGCTTTCGTCTACGGTGGTGGTGCTTGTCATGGGGGTTCTTTCCTCAATGCTGTCTCTCGTTCTATGCCTTGAGATTGCACGCGTTTATTTCAAGCGCAGAGTGAGTGTCGGATCCGTTATGCTTGCTGCTGCCATTTTCAATATGTGCTCTAGTATTTACTATCAGGTTTTCACTCCTGATTTTTATGCGGTTCCTGGTGCCGCATCTCTGGTTTTTACGCAGATGGCATTGCTTTGTTGGTTGCATGCGAAGAACGGGGAGGGGAAATCCGTGTCAAGGGTGTGGCTTGTTATAGGCTCGTTTTTCATGGCGTTGAATTTGGGAACTCGTCCACAGTTTATTTTGGCTGCAGTGTTAGCTCTCCCTCTTTTTTGGGATGAACTGGTTAAATATAGGCTGTTTTTCTCTGTTAAAGGTCTATCCAATACTGCGGCGGCATTGTTACCTTTTGCTGTGGTCTTTGCTCCGTTGCTTGGCTATAACTATGCGCGTTTTGGCAACCCGTTAGATTTTGGAGCTTCTTATAATTTAACTGGTTTTGATATGAATGTTATGAAAACGCCGGTCAGGAATTTGATTCCGATGTTTTTTGATTACTTGTTACAGCCAGTTTCTTTGACGAGCCAATTTCCTTTTGTACAGCTGGCCTCTACTCCGTTGCCTTTATGGTCTCCTGACGAACCGACTGTCGGTGGTGTGTTGATGATGAGCCCATGCTTATTCCTCTTATTATTTATTTTCCGCTCAGTGTTTAAAGGAAAAAAGGATTTCAATATTACTTTCTTGTCTTATTTTTGTATATTTTTATCCTTAATAATTTTAGCAGTTGATGCTTATTCGTGTGGTATTGCATGGCGATATTATCTCGATTTCTCGTGGCTAATCTGTCTAGTTTCTATTTTTGCTTTATTTGGATTTGATCAGCTTCTTAAGGAAAAGAAGGTCCAATATGATTCTGCGCGTGATGATATTGGGTATGATTCCTTGGTGTTTCAAATGGTTTGGAAATTGGTAATTATCGGATTCTTTGCTGCTTTAGCGGTGCAGTTTTTTTGTTTGCTGATTCCATCTCGCATGACTTCCATGGAGCAGGTTAGTCCTAATCTTTTCTATAGAATTTCTGATTGGTTTTTGGTTTTCGAATAAAGCAATAGGAAGCTTCTGATGGATTATGTGAGTCGTCAGGAGCTTCCGCATGTTTGATTTCTGGGCGGAATATGCAGTATTTCGTATATTTTGATTTTGTTCAACTTTTGTTGTAGTTGTAGTATTGGTGTTGCTTGAATATATTTCCTTAGTAAAGTTTTTCCGAATAATAATGATTAAAAATGTCCATTTTATCTAAGTCGGAGGTGAATGGGTCGCGCCCTGAAATCTTGCGCGCGTTCGGTTGTGCTCCGCCATCGGCGACGATCTCAATTTGTTGACCGCATGATGCCAGCGAGCCGGGGCATATCGAGATGGCGACAGTCCACCCACCCGTTCGAGGTGACGTGGCGGTCACGCGTGCAGACGACGTCAACGTGCTTCCCCGTCCGGGAACGCGTCGATGGGGCGCGGCCTCGCCCATGCCCCTCGCGCAGGCGAGACGCAGCCGATCCCGTCGGCCTCGGCATCGAGCATCCGGCTGGGGACCCGTTCGGCCTTCCGCGAGATGAGCCCGCCGGGTTTCGTCTTGAGCGTGTCCTCGTCGACCTGCGGAACCCGGTCGGGCATGATCCGCCGCCCCCTTTGCATCGGTCCTTGTTTTGGTGGATGAAACCGTACAGCGGTGGCGGATCATGCCTCTTCCCGTCCGGACGTCAACCCAAAGCGCGCAACTTTTCGAGCGCTATCGGCGAATGTTGTCTTTATCTGAAGAAGCGTCTAATTCTTATAGATTGCAATCCATGTACCCCCACCTCCGCTCCGTGATGTCAGGTATCAGCCAGAAATTTATTCTTTTTGCTGGTTGTAGGATAGTAGAGATATACTTCTGAAGCTAGCTCTTTGATGTTGGCGTTGTTGTTGCCGATGTGAGCAGCGAGGAGACTGTGGGGATGTTTCTGCGTTGGTGTGTGAGTTTTACGCATCTGCAGGGATGAATAGGAGGTGCCGGTGGTGCCAGTACAGCTGATTCGTGGTGCCGTTCGTGCTGATTGTCGTTATCAAATGCCTCATCTATTCAAAGAACAGGGAGAGGAGAAAACATGCTAGGGGAGCGAAAACGATTCTCTGTTGTAAAAAAAGTGAAAGGAATGGTCGTTGCGGTGGCAGTGTTTGCCGCTTGCAGCATGTCGGTTGTCGCGCCTGCAACAGGTTGGGCGGAGCAGACTGATACCTCCGTGGAGCAAGCGTATCAGGACGGGTCTGACACAGGGGCATCTAAGTTGTCGTCTTTTGTCGCGGGTGCATCATCCGTAGGAGACGGCACGATTCGTGGCGTAGACCTCACCAGTTACCAGGCTGAACGTGAAGCGGGAGTCACTTACAGGGATTTTGATGGTAACACCGTTGACGATGCCGGTTTTATGCAGCTGCTCAAAGAATCCGGCGTCAATTCCGTTATGCTTAAGATCGCGGTAGATCCGACGGACGGGAACGGTAATAGCTATGGCGGGGGTGCTCCTACTCTTGACCATGCTGTCCAGACCGCGGTGCTCGCTAAGCAGGCGGGTCTTAAAGTGAATGCCCAGTTCTTGTTCTCTGACTTTCATACTTCCAAGGCTGAGCAGCTTCTTCCCAAAAACTGGAGTGCTGATGTCGAACCCCTTAAAATTCAAGTGCCCACTTATCTTAAGGACAGCATTGCTCGTTTTGAAGAGGCCGGAGCTGTTCCTGACATGATTACGCTCGGCAATGAGATTCAGGACACTTTCTTGGGACAGTCGGATTGGCAGAACATCGCGACCCTTATGAAAGCGGGCGTTGCTCAGGTCCGTGCAAGCGCTCCACAGGCTGAGATTGTGCTTGGCTTTGCTAACGTTACGCCAGCATGGATTACCACTTATCTCGACATGATGAAGTACTACGATGTTGACTATGACGCAATTGGTACTCGCGTTTATCCAGTGTATGACAGTTTGGATGATCTTGCTCAGTCACGTCAGATTGTCAGTGAGCAGTATGGTAAGAAGCTTCTTGTACTTGGTCTGTTGTACCCGTTCACTCCATATGATTCCGACGGCTATCTTGGTGACTCCAGTGCCGATGATCTTGTCAAGCAGGGCCTCGAGGTGAGTCCTCAGGGGCAGGCCTCTTACGTGCGTCGTGTGTTTAAAGCCATCGTTGCCGAAGGCAACAATGATGGAGCAGGCGTTTTTTATGGTGACGCCGCTTGGATTGCTGTCAAGGCTGGCTCCTGGTATTGGACAGAGAATGACATAGCCTCGAATAAGTATGGCACTGGTTGGATCACCAAAGCCGCCAGCGATTATTCGGCCAATGCGCAGTACGCCAACAATAACAACCAGGATCAGATGGCGTTGTTTGACGACCTTGGCCAGCCGCTTCAGTCGTTGAAGATGTTCGGCCAACTTGCTGCCGTCAATTCCTCCGACACTGATTTGATACCCGAGTCTGGCGATCCCTATGCTACTGGCGCTGATACAGGAGCTACCAAGTTGCCTGCATCTATTCAGCCTGTACAGACGGTGACCGCAGATACGATTCGTGGTGCTGATGTATCCAGCTATCAGGCGTTGTATAACGTGGGTGTGCGTTTCAAGAATGATGACGGACAGGAAGAGTCCCTATTCAAGATTCTTAAGGATCATGGGATTAATTGGGTACGACTGCGTTTGTATGTTGATCCATATGATTCTGAAGGACATGCTTATGGCAGTGGTGTCTGTGATTTGCCGATTGTTACGCAGATGGCTCGAGAAGCTACCGATAACGGGCAGAAGGTTCTTCTCGATCTGCATTACAACGATTTCAACGCTTCATCTTGGCGTATACCTAAGGCTTGGAATGGGCATAGCTACGAGCAGCTCAAGAAAGATATGTATTCCTACACCAAGAATGTCATGAACACCATGAAACAAGCTGGCGTGGAACTTGGCATGGTGCAGATCGGCAATGAGTCTAATTCCGGCTTGTTGGGTGTGACGCTCGGCGATCATGGTCAGTCTTACGCGCAGGATTCTAACTGGCCTAAGGTCGTTGCGCTTATGAATGAAGGGGCTCGCGCTATCCGTGAATCGATGCCCTCTGCCAAGGTTGCCGCGCATTTTATGTATACGGATTCAGGGACACTCAGATCGGCACTCGCACAGTTCCGGAAGTATGACCTTGATTACGATGTATTCGGCATGACCTACTACCCGTTCTGGAGTTCGGGAAGCGACTCTACGGATGCCATGAAGGATCCCATGGGCGCGCTTGCCAAGTGCGAGAAGGTGGTGACTGAGGAGTTCGGCAAGGAATTTGCAGTTGTCGAGTTTAGCTACCCCTATACTGAGAAAGACAGTGACGGACAAGCGAATAATGTTGGTGGTCCGGATGCTGATAAGAACCAGTATCCATATGATTTGTCGCCACAAGGTCAAGCGGACGTCATCCATGACACGCTTCAGACCGTCACCGCGGCGGGAAGTAAGGGACTTGGCGCGTTCTGGTGGGAACCTGCTTGGATTGGCGTTGTGCCTGGAAACAATCATTGGCAGGTTAATAAGACCTATGCAAACGACCATGCCACTGGTTGGGCAAGCTCATACGCTAAGAGTATAGACCTGACTACTACTGAATATGACCAGTGGGGTGGAAGTGGCTGGGATAATCAGGCATTGTTCGATTCCCGAGGCTATCCACTTCAGTCACTCAAGGCATTCGAACAAGTTGTTGGCGGTACCAAGCCTGCCTTTAGTGATGTGACAGCACAGACACCGCATGCCACAGAGATTCGGTGGCTTGCTTCTGCCGGTATCACGACTGGCTACGACGATGGTACCTTCCAGCCTTTCGGTAATGTGACGCGTTGGCAGATGGCTGCGTTCATGTACCGTTTGGCTGGTTCCCCGGACTACACGCCTACGGACGAGGACAAGGCGCGGTTCAGCGACGTCGATGAGAATAGCACTCCGTTCGCCAAGGAGATTATGTGGATGGGGTCTACGGGCGTTTCCACTGGCTATGCCGATGGCACGTATCGTCCGGACGACGAGGTGACGCGAGCCGACATGGCTGCGTTCCTGCGACGCCTGTCAAATCTAAGTTTCGACAAGGCGTCATCTTCATGGGAGCCCACTGCTGTTCAGAAGAAGGTATTTAGCGATGTGAAACGCACCACCCCACATGCACAGGATATTTGGTGGCTTGCTGCGAAAGGCGTCTCGACCGGTTTTGATGATGGTACTTTTGCCCCGTACAATCTGGTGACACGAGCCGACATGGCCGCGTTCCTGTACCGCCTAACTAACCTTCCGAGCTACTCGCCGACGAATAATGACCGTATGCGTTTTTCGGATGTAGATGCGGGCACCCCTCACAACACCGAAGTGTGGTGGCTTGCTTCTGCCGGTATCACGACTGGCTACGACGATGGTACCTTCCAGCCTTTCGGTAATGTGACGCGTTGGCAGATGGCTGCGTTCATGTACCGTTTGGCTGGTTCCCCGGACTACACGCCTACGGACGAGGACAAGGCGCGGTTCAGCGACGTCGATGAGAATAGCACTCCGTTCGCCAAGGAGATTATGTGGATGGGGTCTACGGGCGTTTCCACTGGCTATGCCGATGGCACGTATCGTCCGGACGACGAGGTGACGCGAGCCGACATGGCTGCGTTCCTGCGACGCCTTTATGACTATCTGACGGATGGCGGATCTAAAGATTGGAAACCCACTGATGCAGCGAAAGCACATTTTATCGACGTTGCGGCAACAACCGCGCACGCTGATGATGTTTGGTGGCTCGGTGCTCAAGGAATCTCCACTGGTTATGATGACGGCAGATATGGTCCTGATACGTCAATTAACCGTTGCGACATGGCGGCTTTCTTGTATCGTCTGTCTATCAGAGCAGAGCGTTTGAATAGCTAACACGATTTGATAGCTGTAGTGCCGGAATGACGCTAGGCTGGATATGCGCCGGTGATGTGCTGGCCGATTCGAAGAATCGGCCAGCACATCACCGGCGTTGCCATATTCGGACATGGATCATGTGTTGAAACGATTGTTTTGTTGTCGACCGTTTATATAATGCTCTTTCATAGTATTCGAAATAATTAATGGCCGACTGGTTTGCTGGTATTGACTACGAATAAAATAGGCTGGGTAGGGTAACCTATTATCGTTGCTTCTGTAGTCCCGGTCTTTCTGGAGTAATTGAGTTTAGAGGTGTATGTATGCCTGTCGTGAAATTTGCCAACGTGTTATTGGAAACGAATCCTCGTTCGGTGAGTTATCCTGCTTTGTATTGTCGTTCGGATTATCCGGTCGTGTTTGATGATGCGGCGCAGACTTGGACGATGTTGAACGCGGGAACTTTTGATTTTACAACGTACTTCAACGCCTTGTCGGTTGCTAAATTGCGTAAATATACAAAAACTGTAGGGTTTGTCTTGCATTTGGAGACGCGTGGTGCATCCTGCATATTTCACCAGACCATGGGTGATGCTTTTGCTGCTCATCCCATCGTTGTCGAAAACAGCAGGCGGCAGTTCGAATCTTCCGAGGATTGGCGGGTCGTTGATATTCCCCTGATTGTGACCGATCAGATGGTACTGACGGGCTTTACGATTGAAACGCAGGGACGGGTTGATATTCGTAATAGCTATTACTCTTTAGACGTTGATGGTGAATTCCAAGATGTCGAATTGGTGCTTTCCACTACCACGTTCAAGAAAGAGACGTTTATCGAGAACAATATTCGACTAGTCCGAGAGCAGATCGTTAATTCGAACGATGACATCGCTGACCACTTCCATATGTATGTCATGGATAACGGGCGTACTTTGGACGCTGAGAAACTGAGCGGCGAACGCATTACAGTCGTTCCTAATGATAATGTCGGTGGTGCTGGCGGTTTTACCCGCGGCATGATTACCGCTATGGAACAGACGCCGAAGGCCACGAACATCCTGCTCATGGATGATGACGTGGCGGTGTCCCCGGAGAGCATTAAGCGCACCTACAATTTGCTTCGTATTCTTAAAGATGAATATTCGGAGCGTATGATTAGTGGCGCCATGTTGAACTATGAGATTGGAGAAGATCAATGGGAAGACATCGGCAACATGACCCCGCAGGGGACATTTGCTGGCTGTAAGCCGCCGATGCGTATGACCTTGTTCAACGATCTCGTATACAACGAGCTGTACACGCCGAATGAATGGCAGCGAAGCAATATGTATGCTGCTTGGTGGTACTGCTGCATTCCGATTTCCGTTATTGAGAAGAACGGTCTGCCTTTGCCTGTGTTCGTCCGTTGCGATGATGCCGAGTATGGCATTCGTTGCAAGACTGGTTTTATCACGATGAATAGCTTGTGCGTGTGGCACATGTCGTTCCACGAACGTTACAATGCGGCTGTCGAACGATACCAAACGACACGTAACACGATGATCGCCCAAGCGACGTGCGGCATGGCTCCGAAGGCCGACTTCATGTATGAGATGCGCAACAACATCCGTCTTGAGTTGAAGAAGTTCGGTTATGAGAATGCGGAATTATGTCTGGACGCTTTTGAAGATTTCCTGAAAGGACCGAAGTTCATCGGAACTCCCGGTCAAGCTGAGAAGAGCTTTATGGCGGCTAATCGAAATAAGGAAAAGCTGGTCGATTTCGATGAGTTGCAGCGTCGGGCGTCGGCTGACCCGGACCTTGCCGGATTTGACATTACGAAGGTTGATCGTCAGCTTGTTGACGGAGATAAGCCTCGTACTAAGTTTGAACGTTTGACTGATTTGATTACTGATAATGGGCAGCGCTATGTCAAGACCAGCGGTGAAGGCTATGCGATTATCCCGATGCAGGGATGGGTGTATCCAGCGGGTGTGATTCGTGGCAAAAAGAAGCTCGTCATCATTGATTGGTACAACCGCAAGGGAACAATCCGCACTAAGGATCCGAAACGCTATGCTGCTATAAAGAAGCGTTACGAGAAGGATATGAAGTATTACAAGGCCAATATTGAGAGGCTGCGTAAGGAATATAGGGCGGCGCGTAGTACACTGACGTCGTTGTCTTTCTGGAAAAACTATCTGAAGATGGATTAGACGCAGCTTTGTGTGACCAATAGGAATTCGTGTTGCATAATATTGTGATGCGAGGTTTGCCATCGTTGACAAGCCCCGCATCATGTGCTTTTGCGCGGAAAGAAATGGTATTCGGATGACGATCAAAGATCTGGCAAGGAAGATTTTCCCTGTATCGGCTCGCTCCTTTCATAGAAGTATGGGATATTTGGATAATCAATTGCATGGGATTCGTGCAGAGCTTGATTCCCTGTCTTACGGGACTATTGATCAGCGTGCTTTTTATCTGGTTTGTGAAGCTGGATATCCTAATTTTGGAGATGAACTGATAGCTCGAGAATGGTTACGGTATTTGGCTGCTACGCATCCGGACATACCGGTGATTATGGATTGCGCACGCCCAGGTCCTGCAACCTGTCTATTGAGAAAAGAACATCCGCATGTATCGGTAGTCGATACGTTGTATCGGTTGACGGTGGAGAACGTATATGCCGAGCAGGATGTACATGCGATGTCTCGATCAGCAAAATACATTCATTCTGCATTGAACGATGAAGGCATTGCTGCGCGATATTCATCGGGCATCCGTTTGCTGCATCGGGACGTGCGTGCAGTGCATTATCTTGGTGGTGGATACATGAATGGGAATTGGTTCACCACCTTAACTCGATTGGAGCTTGCTTTCTGGTGTGCCGAGCAGGAAAGGCACATTCCCCTCATTGCCACCGGAGCGGGATTGGCTCCTCTTTATGATGAAGATGGGACGTTGGAGTACGCTCAAAGCAGGGTGAGTAAGTTCGATGCGGTTGTTGTGCGAGATGAAGTTTCGCAAAGTCTGCTTAAAGGCTCGGGTAATGTGCGGTTGGGGCCCGATGATTGCTTCGTCAATGGTCTGACGAATTGCTATTCCGCTGAGGGGGACTTGCCGGATGTCATGGTATGTATTCAGACGGATCTGGTAGACGATGTTGATGTTTTATATCGTCATGTTTTAGAGGTTCTGATTGCATGGGATGTTGATTTCCAAGCCACAATCGGCGTAGTTGAGTGTGTTCCCTATACGGATTTTCCGATTCTCAAGGTATTGGAATCGGCAGGGTACAAAACTCGTTTATTCCCAGCGGCTGACCTTTTGGAGCAGGGATTCCCGGCACGACCTGGACAAAGGTGGCTGACTACTCGTTATCATCCTCATATTCTTGCTGCAGCGCGTGGCTGCGAAGGATCGTATATTGTAGTCAACAAAAACTACTATGGCACGAAACATGATGCGGTCCAACGCATGGGCTCGCACTGGACACAGAGTCAGATCGGTCGTCCCGTTCCTCAGCCGGGTGCTGGTTTTACTGACATGGCGTTGCCGCATCGATACGCGGATCAAATTAGGGAATCTGCAAGCATTCTTTATGGTTTCACGCCAATTTCATAGTCACTGTTTGCCTATTCGGCATCGCTGATATGATGTGGTGCGTGACGAATTTTATACAGAGAATGCGGTCCCGCTATGGTTATGCATGGGTGGTTTTGCGGGGCTTGGTGAAAACGGACTTCCGCTTGCGTTACCAAGGTTCGTTCCTCGGAATTGCATGGTCGGTCTTGAAACCGTTGATGATGTTCTGCGTCATGTACATTGTTTTCGGCAAGTTTTTGCGCATGTCCGACGGTACATCGACCTACCCGGTCGTTCTTCTTCTTGGTATTTGCTCGTGGCAGTTCGTGACGGAATCGACGAATGTGGGGCTTCGAGCAGTCGTAGACAGAGGCGACCTGCTTCGTAAAATCCATTTTCCGAACTATATTGTGGTGGTTTCCGCTACTGTCGGTGCAATGATCAGCTACGCCATCAACTTGTGCGTTGTGTTGGTGTTCGCATTTTTCGCTCATGTTGAATTTACTTGGCGAGTGGTTCTTCTTCCATTGAATATTGCGGAACTATACGCCATAACTTTGGCGTTGACGCTTCTCATGTCTACCATGTATGTCTATTTCCGTGATATCGCGCACATTTGGGAAGTGCTGCAGCAGCTTGTTTTTTATGCCATGCCGATCATTTACCCGCTGTCTTATGTCACTGATCGCGGAGGTTTGCTTGCCGATCTGGCCAGAATGGAGCTGTTGAATCCTATCGCGCAGGCAATCCAGGATATTCGACACAACTTCATTGCTCCGGCGACCCAACCCACAATATGGAATCAGTTCAATAATTGGGGGCTGCGTTTGCTACCGATTTTGCTTACCGTGGTTTTGCTGTGGCTGGGCATCTCGCTGTTCCGCCGTCATAGCCGCAAATTTGCAGAGGTAATGTAATGGTTCAATCTGATTATGATTCAGTACAGAAGACGGATTATTCACAACGTCCCGTTGTCCTTTCCGCTTCCCATATATCCAAAAGCTTCAAATTGCCCACCGAACAGACCACCGGTCTGAAACAGTCCTTCGTTAATTGGACCCGCGGTATCAAAGGGTATAAGAAGCAAGAAGTCCTTAAAGACGTTAGCTTTGAAGTGCATCAAGGCGAATTCTTCGGCATCGTTGGACGCAATGGCGGCGGAAAATCCACATTGCTGAAGTTGATTTCTCAAATCTATTATCCGGAATCCGGAGATATTTCAGTTAAAGGCAAGCTTGTGCCTTTTATTGAATTGGGTGTCGGCTTTAATCCAGAACTTACCGGTCGTGAGAATGTGTATTTGAACGGTGCGTTGCTTGGTTTTACCCGCGAAGAAATCGATGATATGTATGACGACATCGTCGAATTTGCCGAGCTCGATGAATTCATGGACCAGAAGCTGAAGAATTATTCTTCCGGCATGCAAGTGAGGCTGGCTTTCTCTGTGGCCATTAAAGCTCAGGGAGACATTCTCGTACTTGATGAAGTCCTTGCAGTGGGTGATGAGGCATTTCAACGTAAGTGCGATGATTTCTTCACGGAGATCAAGTCGGATCCCAGTAAGACCGTGATTCTGGTTACCCATGACATGAATTCCGTGAAGCGTTATTGCTCGCGCGCTATGATGATTGCCGATGGCAGAGTGGAGGCGATTGGCGATCCGGAAACCGTGTCCCAACAGTACACTCTGGCTAATCTGGAAGCAGAGAAAAAAGACGAGAAGAAACGTCGTGAAGAGCGCGGCGGCTATGCCAATGGCCTGAATGAGCGCTGTCCGATTTTGAAGACCACGGCGGTTTCTTCAAAGATTTGCACAAGCGATGACACGTTCATTTTTGATGTGGAATACCAATATGACGAGCCGGGTGATTTCTATTTGGCTGTCGCTTTGCATGATATTCGACGCGGCGGCATCACGTACGATACGGGATGTAAAGTGATGAAAATGCTGAAGCACGGGCATCATACGGTTCGTTTTGCTATGCCGCTATCACTGTTCAATAACGGTGAATTCCGTCTGATTGCTTCGCTTCGAATTCCGAGCACTACTCGTCCGAACATTACTGACGCGGTCGCAGTGGCATTGGACGAAAATGCATGTGATTTCGTGATTCGTGACAGCAGGAATACGGAATATGCCCTATTGAGCGATAGAGCAATGACCATGCAGCCCCTTGATAGCTCGTTAGTATGTGTTGAACACTGACATGGGGCAAACGGCATTGTTTTAGATTAGTGAAGTGATACCTCGCATTGCGCTGAATCAATGACCCGAGTGAACGTGGAGGAACTAGTGGTGGAAGATACATGGGAAGACGTGGTTCGCATCGTATACCCGGATTGCGATGCTGAACTTACCGCGCCGTTGTATGCGGTGGATTGGACTCCATCGATTGTTCCGGAAACGGTGTTGGATTCGCGCATTGATACGAAGCCTGTGAAATTTGAAACGCTGAATCAAACCCAAGCGAGTCAGCTAATCCGTAGGAGTACTGCAGCAGGTGCGGTGAGCACGAATGCAGTGGTGATGAACGGACGTCGGACCGCGCAAGTAAAACCTGGACGACGAGCTTCGTGGTGCACGTATTTCAATGCGTTCCCGGCTGGTTATTGGAGGCGTTGGACAGATGTACGCACCGTGCGTTTCTGTGCTAAGGTGCAGGGGCATGGTCGAATTCTTCTATATAAGAGCGACGGCCGTGGAATCATTACACCTGCTGGCGTATATGTCGTGGATTCCGCAGAACCAGAAAACCTTTCACTGGACGTGTTGATGGTCGGCTTCATGGATGGCGGCTACATTTGGTTTGACGCAGAATCGGCGGAAGACGGCACATTAGTCATTACGGATGCAGCTTGGAAAGTGCCTTCGGAAGCACGTAGGGTAAAGAAAACTTCCACGTTGTCAATTGCCATCGCCACGTTTAACAGGCCTAGCTATTGCCTTCGCCAGCTGCGAGCGATTAGTGGCGCTGCCGAGCTGCGGAAGCGTTTGGATACGGTGTATTGCACTGATCAGGGAACTGATTTGGTGCGGAATCAGGATGGTTTCGCTGAAGTTAGTGACGATCTTGGCTCACAATTGACGTACATTCGTCAACGCAATTTGGGCGGGTCCGGCGGTTTCTCTCGCGGTATGTATGAGACCGTGCAGGCTGGTAAGAGCGACTACACCTTGTTGTTGGATGATGATGCGATTTCTGAAACTGAGGCCATTCTCCGTGCCCTGCAGTTTGCGGATTACACGCATAAACCTGCGCTGGTAGGCGGAGGTATGTTGCATTTGGATAACCGCACGATTTTGTATACGCAGGGTGAGCGTGTTGATCCCGCCACGTTATGGATGCATCCTTCTGCTGGTTCTGATTACAATCATGACTTTGCGGTGGAGCCATTGCGTGATTCACCGCAATTGCATCGTCGCATCGATGAGGATTTCAACGGCTGGTGGATGTGTCTTATTCCAGTTGAAGTGATGCGGAAGATCGGCTTGTCGTTACCTGTGTTCATCAAATTCGACGATGTGGAATATGGTTTGCGTGCCAAAAAAGCTGGATATCCTACGGTGTGTCTTCCGGGCGTCGCCGTCTGGCACCAGGCATGGCACGGCAAGGATAATGCCCGCACTTGGGAGGAATATTTCACGAATCGCAATCGTTGGCTGGCGGCATTGATTACTGGAGACGAAATGATAGCCAAGCATATCGTGACGGAACACCTCGCGTCCAATATCAGTTTGGGCGTGCGTTTCATGTATTCCGGATTGGTGCTGCGCAATTTGGCGTTGCACGATATTTTGCGTGGTCCACAATACATCGTTGATTGCTTGCCGACAAAGCTTGGCGAGGTGCGGGAACTACGTTCCATGTTTGTGGATGCGCAGACGAAGCGAAACTTTGACGATTTCCCAGATCCTCGTCGCGAAGCTGTTATTCCTCGGTTTCATCCATTGTCGGATAAGATGCGGCGCAAGATTGGTTTGCATAATGCATGTAGGAGTTTTTTCGGGCACGTGGATGCGTCTCATGCTGATGCGCCGGATATTGCCATTACTGCGCAGGACACAGCTTGGACGTGGCTTGCATTCGACAACATTGATTCTGCGCTTGTTACTGGGCCTGATGGCGATTCCGTGGCATGGGTGAAACGCAACGACCGCCTGTTCCGTAGGGAGATCCTTAAGGGCATTCGTTTGTCGTATAAGATCAGTCGTCAGTGGAAACAGATTGCTGCGCGATATCGTTCTTACGACATGGCGTCCTTAAAGACATGGACGAAGATTTTTTCGCAAGAATAATACACCTGGGGCTATTTTTCCCCCATACGACATAACCATTCCATAGAGGAAGGCGAAGATTATGAGTAAGGAATCCGTGGAGTATCCGGATCTTGTTGTCGTCGGCGCCGGTCTGTTCGGCCTGACCGTCGCACAGCAGGCGGTTGAACATCTCGGCGTCAACGTGCGCATCATCGACGTGCGTGATCATATCGGCGGCAACGCGTACAGCTACTTCGACGAAGAGACCGGCGCCGAGATCCACAAGTACGGCGCGCATCTGTTCCACACGTCCAACAAGCGCGTGTGGGACTACGTAAATCGCTTCACCTCATTCACCGACTATGTGCACCGCGTCTACACCACGCATGACGGCGAAGTGTACCCGCTGCCGGTCAATCTTGGCACCATCAACCAGTTCTTCCGCGCGCACTATACGCCCGCCGAAGCGAAGGCGCTTATCGACGAGCAGGCCGGCGAATTGGCGGGCACCGATCCGCAGAATCTCAACGATAAGGGCATCTCCCTGATCGGGCGCCCATTGTATGAGGCGTTTATCAAGAACTACACCGGCAAGCAGTGGCAGACCGATCCGAGCGAACTGCCGGCCGGTATCATCAATCGTCTGCCCGTACGATTCAATTACGACAACCGCTACTTCAAGGACACATGGGAAGGCCTGCCGACCGACGGCTACACCGCCTGGATGCAGCGCATGATCGACGACCCGCGTATTGAAGTGTCGCTTGGCGTGGACTTCTTCGACGAATCCCAGCCATATAACAGGACCGCCCTGGCCGCAGCCGGCGTGCCGGTCGTATATACGGGCCCGGTCGACCGCTACTTCGACTATTCACTGGGTGAACTCAAGTGGCGTACCGTCGACTTCAAGGAGGTCCGCTACGACGAGGGCGATCATTTCGGCTGCCCGGTTATGAATTTCGCGGACGCGGACGTGCCGTACACGCGCGCCATCGAATTCAAGAACTTCAACCCGGAGCGCCGCGGATCCCAGAACCCGGACCGCACCGTGGTGTGGGAGGAATACAGCCGATTCGCCACGCGCGACGACGAGCCGTACTATCCGGTCAACACCGACGCGGACAAGGCCCTGTACGAGCGTTACGCCGCGCTGGCCGAGGCCGAGCCGAACACCGTGTTCGGCGGGCGCCTGGGCACGTACAGGTATTACGACATGCATAACGTGATCGACGCGGCCCTGACCGCATACGAAGCGCAGGTCGAACCCCTGCTCAAGAGCAAGCGTGCCGACACCCAAGCTGACTAAGTTTCATTGGACGCAAATGCATTCCATTGAGTGTTGCGGCTGACTGGCATTTTGGTACTAGAATGCCAGTCAGCCGTTTGATTGAGTAACGCCATGATTCTGTGCTATCAAATTATATTCCAGTGAAATCAGTATCTTTCAAATAATTCTTTCCTGCGGTGAGATCATATTGGATGAGCTGATAATCATGCAATAGTTGTGCCGCTTCCTCTGATAGCTCATTCGTCGGTATAATTTCCCCCTCAGAATCTAAGTATGTGGCTTCCTGCTCGAGCGCACCTGATGATGACAGTGACATAGCCGGAAGCGCGGCGTGCATTTGCGTCAAAAACGCAAGGTATGGTGACACTTTTGCATTCATATGTTCCGCAGCCTGGGCCATGAAATAATTCGACGATGTATATCCCGTGTTCGAGACATCAAGTTTTGTGGCATTTGACGGCGATGCACTATTTGACCAGATGAAATAGTCCGTCTCATGCAAAACCGTTGTGTTATCTGGATTGCTGGACGCAGTCGAATAAATACCCGGCAAATGGTCGCCATAAAAAATCACGGTAATGGGGCGATTTATGGCATCTAATTGAGCGAGGAAATCGGCGGTCTCCTGATCGGTTATATTCACACCTTTCGCGTAAGTATCAATGGAAATGCGTTCCGAGTCACTTAAATCCTGCGATGTGTTCGTTGTCTGAAACTGATTATTCCGATACCAGTCGTTATAAGGCATGTGATTTTGCATCGTTACGACCTGAATGAACTGGTTGTCAGTTGTGTCCTGTACATAATCCAATACGTTGGCATATGTGGAATGATCTGACGCATACCACGCTGAATCCAAAGGAGTTAGATTCGTCATTTGGTCGTCGCCATCCGCTGCATAGAACTTGGCAAATCCAAATTTCTTATAATTAACGTCACGGAAATACATATTACGATTGAATGAATGGAATGCCACCGAATTGGAATTCCCATTTTCGTCATCCCACAATTGATTGAATGTCGGGGTCCATTGCTGCTTTGGTACTAGCTGTTGGTATGCGATTGACAGCGAAGCATCATAGGTGGCCACATTAAGGCCGGTCAACGCTTGATATTCGATGTTCGCAGTGCCGCCGCCATAACCTGGAGACAGCATCAATCCAGAGGTCGTCTGCTCTTTCAATTGCCGGATAAACGGCATCGGATCTTCGGAATATGTAACGCCGGGAACGCGCGTCGGGTCGGAAAAGCTTTCGGAAAGCAGCAGGATTACCGTGCTGTCGGAAAGGTTGTATTCGCGAGTTTGATTCATCGTTCCGGCAATGTCCGCGTATTTTGCGGCCAATTCCTGCATGGTGTTTTGGCTGTAGTCTTCCGGCTTATCCATGATTTTCGTATGGGCGAGACGCAGAAAATTCATTGCCGGGCCATTGTTCATTGCATCGCCCAAACTATTCCACAATTGTGGTGAATCACCCAATCTATTCGCGAACTGCTTAGCCCAAGATTCATTGACATTGAGATTCCAAGTAAAGGAAAACAGCAACGAAGCACTGGCAATGAGCGCGGCAATGCGGCCGGCGAAAGCAGCGATATTTTTTGCACGCAAGAACGGGCGTCGATAATGGAATACAAAAATGCCGTTACGGCGGTCGACGAATTGCAAAATAATGCAGACAATAACAAGTGTAATGAGCAGCATGATGGCCTGCTGCACCATGTCCGCATATTCTTCCGGTATGAACGACATAAGTTCGCCGGTATTACCGCCGAAAACAAAATTGAGGTCAGCGGGAATGATCGGCTCGTTGCGTGATTGTACTTTAATGAAATTGGCGCCGCTAAACACCGCCATCGTGGTACCGAAAACTGCTGTGGCAATCCAGAACCGGTTGAACAAAAAAATGAGCACTAAATACATTAATCCCAAAACAAGGAAATTCAGAAGCGCTACATATTGGTGTTGCAACCATATTTGCGATATAAATTTGGTGACTTGTCCGGCTACACTGTTCCAAGCACGCGTCGTGTCGTCCACAACAGCGTCATCGGCATATACCGGTTCGCTATATACGCTCCATTGCAGGGCGATGACCGAAGCTGCCGTCAGTAGCACGAAAACTATCACATAGAGCACGTAGGAGAATTTCAAGCGTTTTTGCCATACGCGGGTGGAGATGTCCCTAATCTTATACAATGCGTTTTGCGGAGATGAATTACCGTGCGTCGTTGTATCGGTCGTGGATTCGATTGATGAACTGTCCGCATTGGCGGCATCGACGGCTAAGGTGTTGATTTTAACGCTTAATGCACGAGCTGCGGCAGCGTCGAAACGTGCATCACTAGGGGAGTCGTCCCTCCCCTTAGTCTGGTTGGAATCGTTTTTATCTGAAGCCAGACGAATATCGTGTTGCTGCATCTCTGCCCTACTTTCAATGGCCTGCTCTGCAATGGGCGTGATCTTATGCGAAACAAAAATACGGATGCATATTAATTACACGGGCAAGACAGTTGTGTTTACCATGCCGTAAGTTTTACATAATCCGCCGTTAACCTTTAGACGTGTCTGTAAAGGTCTTTCTTTGCAGACAAACAAGTGAAAATGGAGATGGCTGTGATTTTTAAAGAATCAAAGAACGCCAAGTTAAGTTCAGCCGATTCTCCATGAAAGTAGGGAATCAGTGCCCCTGCCTTGCATACTTCTCTTCCGTCGCCTGTTTGTCCGGTTCCCACCATTCACGGTGTGCCGCATACCATTCAATGGTCTGGTCGAGTCCCCGCGAAAAGTCATCATATTGGGGGCTCCATCCGAGCTGTTCACGAATCTTCGATGCATCAATCGCATAGCGGCGATCGGCGCCTGGTCTGTCATGCACCCAATCGAATGCGTCTTCCGGCTGCCCCATCTGTTGCAGAATCATGCGCAGCACATCAATGTTGCTGTGCTCGCCGTTTGCGCCGATAAGATAGGTCTCTCCGATAGCGCCACGTTCGAGAATCGCCCAGATGGCGCTGCATTGGTCCTGCACGTTGATCCAATCGCGTACGGCTTTTCCATCGCCATACAATTTCGGGCGTATGCCGGAAAGGATGTTCGTGATCTGCCGTGGAATAAATTTTTCCACGTGCTGGTATGGTCCGTAATTGTTGGAACAGTTGGAAATGGTGGCCCTTACTCCATATGTGCGGTGCCATGCGCGCACTAGATGGTCGCTGGCGGCTTTTGATGCGGAATATGGGCTGGATGGTCGGTATGGGGAGTGTTCGGTAAAACGGTGTGGATCATCCAACGTTAAATCGCCGTACACTTCGTCGGTGGAAATGTGGTGGAATCGAATATCATATTTGCGGGCGGCTTCCAGCAGCACGTAAGTGCCATTCACGTTGGTACGTAGAAAAGGCGTCGCGTCCATAATGGAATTGTCATTATGCGATTCGGCGGCGAAATGTACGATGGCGTCAATCGGAGCGGTGAATTTGCCGACTTGGCCTTTTCCACCGGCCAGTTTGTCGACCAGCTCGGCATCACAAATATCGCCGTGCACAAAATCGACCTGTTCTCCCAGAACGTCGGTGATGTTGCTCTTTTTGCCGGCATAGGTGAGCGCATCAATAACGGTGACCAGTGTGCCGGGATGATGCCGCACAACCCAATGCACGAAATTGCTGCCGATGAATCCTGCGCCGCCGGTGACGAGAATATGCTGCGGCGTCTGCGCCGCGTCGCTTTGCCTAACCTGAGAAGTCATGATTCAGCATCGTAAAAGCTTGCATGGAATTTGCGGCCGCAATGTCTACACTGGACGTATGCGCTCAGGAGGCGTAAGGGGAGGAACGTTGCGATGTCAGACGGTAACAACAGGGTGTTGTTTGCGAATTTCGATTCGACGGAGCAGCGTCGTCTGTGGGACAAGATTATCGATGAGGACAATGATGTGCTTGCGAGGAATTCTGCAGCGCAGCATGTTTGGTTTGAAGACGACACGCATCATATCGGTGAAAAAATTTTGAATATGGTTCCACGTCTGGCCTCCGAATTCGCGGGTATTCTTCGAACCGCATATCTGTGGTCTCCTCAAATCGTTTTGACAGATGCGCAATTATTTGACGGCATATTTTTCTTGGCGTTTGGCCCGAAAGCTGTGATTGACATGTTGGGGCAGTCATATAAGGATAGTCCTGCAATCGTCGTCTCCGGACGCCAGGATTCATTGGAAGAATGTTTAGTGGACTTTACGACAAGGACTGTCAAAGCGTTGCGCGAGAAATCGGAAAATAAGGATTTAGCCACCGCGTGCAAGGCTGCCGACGATCAGTCGACCGTACGTCCCCTGATTTATAGTGCGCTGAACGTGACGGTAACCGAGAAGATGTCGTTTCAGTACGCGGAGAAATGTCAAGATTTTTCAATGAGGTTGAAGCAATGTGATGCAATCAATGATGGGCGTGAATCGAAGGCCGATGTTATTGCACAAATGTTGGCCGACATCCTGTCTGAAGGCAATGATTGCCCGGCTGATGCGGCATGCCGGTATCGTTTTCTTGCTCGCCGTTGGCAGGAGTGGATTGACGCCGAGCGTAGGGGTCTGATCCGATATGAGAATCAGAAAAAGATGGCTTCGTGTGTGGACTTTAATACGCGATTTAAACAGTATGCCATAGAAAATGCCGTATTTCTTTGCAGACGATATGGATTTAAATGCCCTTGTGAAAAAGACGCTGCTGCGCTAGTTCCGCATGACAACGAAGATCGCTTATTGTTTTGGAAGACGTTATGGGAGATTACCAAGAAGCCGGAACGTTCTAAGGCGTTCGAATGCATTGAGCAGAGCGGGCTGCCGAAGATGGCTTTGTATTCTGTGGATAATCGTGAACATGAGTATTCGCAAAGGATGCTACATGACTGGTATCAGTTCGTATACCAGCAGACCTTGGCTCATCACATCGGAGCTCAATTAATCGCGGTGAATGTCGGCTCAAATACATATGCCAATCTTGTGGGCAAGAGGTCGCGCGGTGCGGCGCTGAGATTGGAGGGGAAGGCAACGGAGCTTTTAGGAGAGATGACATTCACCCAATTTTCCGTGTTTCTCTACCAATGCCGTTCGGTGATCGATTCGTGGCGTCGATGCGGTGTCAATACCGAGAAAAATCTGAACAGGCGCAGGACGCAGGCTGTGGCGTATGCGATCGGGCAGGCTGCGGAGGAACATGGTTTGTCAGATGATTTGAAGAGCGTCGGCTTCGGTTTTATCTTGGCTGCGGCGTTGGCTGTGCTTTCGGCTTGGTTGGATGCGACGATTTTTGCCGGAAAAATGCCGGTGGAGATTGTGGTTTTGGTGACTGCATCCATCACGATCGTTCCCAATATCATCGAGATCGGTCAATGGCTGTTGTCGGTGCGTTCCAGTTCGAAAACCGTTGTGTATTTGCAGTAGTAGGCATGTGCAGTGGCGGAATAGTGATGCGGGGTGGATATGAAAAGTGTTAATGGTGGCGGTCCGGCTGGCGGTATTGCTGATGATGTGAATGATGTTCCGGTTTTTCCCATCGCTATTACGGATGGTGAGCCGCCGCTGCTGGTTGACGGTTTTTGTACGGTGTTTCAGGAGCAGGGAGGCGCGGATTTCAAGGTTGAAGCGTTGTCTGCTCGTGTGCGGGCTACGGGTGATGCACTTACGTTGCATGTTGCTTCGGTGAGGAATGCGCAGACAGGTGCGGTGTGTCTCGCTGTGCGGCGTTGCTGCGGCGTGGTCGATGTTGGAAGTGTTGAAGCCGAGCAATTTTTGTTGGCGCGCCATTGGCGTGCTTCGTTGAATGCGTGGTGTTGGGAGCTGCCGCGTGGAATGGGCGCGCCGGGGGAGCGTGCGGTTGAGACGGCTATCCGTGAATTGCGGGAAGAAGTGGGGATTGCTGTTTCGCCTGATTGCGTGCATATTGTGCAGCACATGCACGCTGATTCCGGTGTACTGAGAGATGATATTGCTGTCGCAATGATGCTGGTTGATGATGTTGCTGCTGACGACTACGCACTTTGTGAGCGAGTCGCTGGTGTTGACGATGCCAATGATTGGGAATTGCGCAATGCATTTTGGGTGGATTCGCGCATTGTTTTGAAAATGATTGCGTCCGGCGAAATCACTGATGGAATTACATTGGCGGCTTTGGGCGTGTACGGTGCCCGTCAGCTTAGATAATGGATGTCTGCTTTTCGACCGATGACTCGGAATTTTGAAATGACGGGCAGATGAATTGTGGTGGCATTGGGGATGAAATACGGTGAGCAATGCTGATGTATAGGTGTTATGCGGCGTAGTGTTGACAGTGACGGTGTAGTCGCAGGATAACGGTTTGTTGGAGATGATTTTGCCGCTGTTGCGACACGCCGTGGGATGCGTGTGTTTTCAACGTGTCCCGGGTTCTTTCGTGCCTTTTGGTTTGCGCGTTCGGCCGATGGGGTGTAAGTTTACCTCTTGCTGCCGCACGGTACGGCGTCGGGTTCTTCCGGCCGGCCGGTCTCGTTGCGTGTGGTGGTGGTTTGAGAACTCAAGAGCGTGTCTGTACTACTTATGCTTTATGCAAGTCAATGATTGCCAGTCCGATTCCCGCTTCCCGAGTGTTCGGGGAGTCGCCGAGGGGCGTTGATGGGGGTCGGGGTTTTTGTGAGCGGCGTCCTTCCTTATAGGACGTGCTCGTCTTTTTCTTAATTTTTTGGAGTCATCTATTCGGATGCTCTTCATGAAGTTTTTTTGTGGAGGGTTCGATTCTGGCTCAGGATGAACGCTGGCGGCGTGCTTAACACATGCAAGTCGAACGGGATCCGATGCAGCTTGCTGGATCGGTGAGAGTGGCGAACGGGTGAGTAATGCGTGA